>DASWSY010000729.1:0-15819 GCA_036402415.1 Rhizobacter sp.
CTGGCCGCCCGAGAGGGTGGAGGCGCGCTGCCAGGCGCAGCGCTCGATGCCCACGCGCCTGAGCGCCTCGTGCGCGTGCTGAAGCTCGGCGTCGGGAAACTGCGCCAGCAGGCCGCGCCACAGCGGCTGGCCGTGGCGCGCGCCGGCCAGCACGTTCTTCATCACGCTCAGCCGGTCGACGAGGTTGAACTGCTGGAAGATCGCGGCGACCTGGGTGCGCGTGGCGCGTGCGTCGCGGGCGAGCCGGCCGCCCTGCTGCAGGGTGCGGCCCAGCACCTCCACGTGCGAGTGGCTGCCGGCGTCGGCGCGGTGCAGGCCGTTGAGGTGGCGCAGCAGCGTCGACTTGCCCGAGCCCGAGGCGCCCAGCGGCGCCACCATCTCGCCGCGCTTCACGGCGAGCGACACGCCACGCAAGGCCGTGTGGGCGCCGAAACTCTTGCGCAACTGCGCCACCTGGATCACGTTGTCCGACATGCTTGCCACCTGATGTTCCAACCCGGAAGATTGTGGGAAGCGCGCGTGACGGTTGCGTGACGACTCCTGGGCAGGGAGATGAAAGGTCTAGACCTCTTGGCGACAGGGCCGTGCCGGCGGTAGCAACCTAAAATCCCGGCTTGCTCTTCTTCCGGCGTTCGCCCGGCCTGCCTGTCATGAACCTCAGCTCCCTCACCGCCCTGTCGCCGCTCGACGGCCGTTATGCCTCCCGCATGGGCCCGCTGCGCGGCCTTCTGTCCGAGTTCGGTCTGATGCACCGCCGCGTGCAGGTGGAGGTGGAGTGGTTCATCGCGCTGTCGGACGCAGGCTTTGCCGAGTTCAAGCCGCTCACCGGTGCCGGGCGCGGGCTGCTGCGCGGCCTCGTCACCCGTTTCTCCGAGGCCGACGCCCAGGCCATCAAGGAGATCGAGAAGACCACCAACCACGACGTGAAGGCGGTCGAGTACTGGCTCAAGAGCCGCTTCGAGAACAGCGCCGAGCTGAAGGCGGCGTCCGAGTTCGTGCACTTCGCCTGCACCAGCGAGGACATCAACAACACCAGCCACGGCCTCATGCTCAAGGCCGCGAGGCAGGACGTGCTGCTGCCCACGCTCGACAAGATCATCGGCGCGCTCACCACGCTCGCCAAGGACCTCGCCGACGTGCCGATGCTTTCGCGCACCCACGGCCAGACCGCGAGCCCCACGACCGTGGGCAAGGAAGTCGCCAACGTGGTGGCGCGGCTGATGCACGCGCGCGAGCGCATCGCCGGGGTGAAGCTCCTGGCCAAGATGAACGGCGCCGTCGGCAACTACAACGCCCACCTCTCCGCCTACCCCGACTTCGACTGGGAGTCGTTCAGCCGCCGCGTCATCGAGAAGCAGCTTGGCCTGGACTTCAACCCGTACACCATCCAGATCGAGCCGCACGACTACATGGCCGAGCTCTTCGATGCCATCGCGCGCACCAACACCATCCTCGTCGACTGGTCGCGCGACATCTGGGGCTACATCAGCCTCGGCTACTTCAAGCAGCGCACCAAGGAAGGCGAGATCGGCTCGTCGACGATGCCGCACAAGGTCAACCCGATCGACTTCGAGAACGCGGAAGGCAACTTCGGACTTGCCAACGCCCTGCTCACCCACCTGAGCCAGAAGCTGCCCATCTCGCGCTGGCAGCGCGACCTGACCGACAGCACGGTGCTGCGCAACATGGGCGTGGCGATCGGCTACGCGGTGCTCGGCTACGACAGCCTGCTCAAGGGCCTCTCCAAGCTCGAAGTCAACCGTGAAGCGCTGGCCGCCGACCTCGACGCCGCCTGGGAGGTGCTCGCCGAGCCCATCCAGACGGTGATGCGCCGCTACAAGCTGCCCAACCCCTACGAGCGCCTGAAGGAACTCACGCGCGGCAAGGCCATCACGCGCGAGGCGATCCAGGCCTTCATCCACACGCTGGAGATCCCCGACGGGGAAAAGGCCCGCCTGCTGGCGATGACGCCCGGCAGCTACACCGGCCACGCGGCGCGGCTGGCCGGGCGCATCGATGCACCGGCCAGCGGCGGCCCGATCAGCTCCGGCGGCTGATCAGCCCGCCAGGCCTTCGGCCTTCAGCGCCGCCTGGACCTGCGGGCGCGCCGCCACACGCGCCAGGTAGGCCTTGAGGTTCGGCACGTCCGACAGCGGCAGGCCGAGGAAGTTGGACCAGTTCACGATCGTGAAGGCGTAGGCATCGGCCACGCTGAACTCACCGGCCAGGTACTCGCGTGTGGCGAGATGGCGGTCGAGTTCGGCGAAGCGTGTGGCGAGCTTCGTGCGCACGGCCTGCTTGGTCGAGTCGGCCGTTTCCTTGTGCCACAGCCAGGGGCTGAAGGCCTTGTGCAACTCGCTCGCGACGAAGGCCAGCCACTGCGTGACCTGCAGGCGGCGCTCGCTGCGCGGGCGGCCGATCAGCACGAAGTCGGCATCCTGGTCGGCGATGTGCGCCAGCAGTGCCGCCGCTTCGGTGTGGCGGCTGCCATCGTCGAACTCCAGCATCGGCACGTAGCCGCGCGGCGCGATGTCGAGGTAGCTGCGGCCGTCTTCGAGCGTGTGCGTCGCGAGGTCGACCTTGACGAGATCGAAGCCGATGCCGGCTTCGCGCAAGGCGATGTGGACGGCGAGCGAGCAGGCGCCGGGAGCGTGGTAGAGCTTCATGGTTCAAGTCCTTTCAGGGGTGGGGAAAAAGTCAGGCGCGCGAGGCGTCGAGGGTGAGGAAGGGGCTGCGCTTCACGCTGTAGTGGCCGTCGCCCAGCAGCCAGTGCACGAGCGAGGCGACGGCGAGGAAGACCGGGTACTCCCAACCGCCGCCGGTGCTGGTGTGCAGCCAGCCGTTGGGCAGGTGCACCCAGGCGGCCGCCAGCAGCACCGGCACCAGCAGAAGCGAGACCTGCCGCGCGTACACGCCCGCGACCAAGGCGATGCCGCCCAGCAGCTCGACGGCGAACACCGGGTAGGCCAGCACGCCGGGCAGGCCGACCGAGTCGAAGAACTGCGCCGTGCCCGGCAGCGTGAAGACGATGAGCTTGAGCAGCGCATGCGCGATCCACATCGCGCCGAGGGCGATGCGCAGCAAGAGCAGGCCGAGAGAGGTGGTGGTCATGGAGGGCTCCGTTGAGTGATGACGGAGCGAAATCTATGATTGCGTTCACGCATTTGAAATAGGCAGTTCGGCAAACGATGAATGCATCCATGCAATGGAATCTCGGCGCGGCCGAGCTGGGCCTGGTGCTCGCCCTGGTGCGCGGCGGCAATCTCGCGGCGGCGGCGCAGCTCGCCGGCGTCGACGGCTCCACCGTCTTTCGCACCGTGCAGCGCGCCGAGAAGGCGTTGGGCCAGCGGCTCTTCGAGCGCTCGCGCAGCGGCTACCAGCCCACCGAGCTGGGTCAGCGCCTCGCGCACCACGCCGAGCGCATCGAGGCCGAACTGGAGGCGGCGCGCGCCGGGGCCCGGCTCGAGGCCGGCGCGGTAAGCGGCGTGGTGCGCATTGCCACCGCCGACACCCTGCTCAAGGGCCTGCTGCTGCCGGTGCTGAAGCCGCTGCACGCGGCCCACCCCGGCCTGCGGCTCGACATCACCGCGCGCAACGAGCTCGCCAACCTCACGCAGCGCGAGGCCGACATCGCACTGCGTGCGACCGCCAGGCCGCCAGCCCATGTGGTGGGCCGCGAACTGGGCACGGTGCGCAACGCGGTGTTTGCGTCCAGGCCGGCGGGCCGGCGGGCGCGCGCCGTCGACCTGAGCGCCGCGTCGTGGATCGGCGTCGACGACGCGATGCCCGACCACCCGTCGGTGCGCTGGCGCCGCAGGCATTTCCCGCGCTCGGAGCCGGTGCTGTGCGTCAACAGCGTGCAGGCGGTGTTCGATGCCGTGGTCGCGGGCCTGGGCGTCGGCCTGGTGCCGGTCTTCCTGGCGCGCGAGCGCCACGACGTCGTGGAGGTGAGCGAGCATGTGCCCGAGTGCGACGTGCAGCTCTGGCTGCTCACGCACCCGGAGTCGCGGCACCTGCGGCGCATCGCCACCGTGGCGTCGCACCTGGCCGAGCACATCGCGCTGTGAGGCGGGCCCTGCGCTGCGCTCCCTAGAATCGCAAGCTCATGAAATTCACCGACCAGCTCGCCGCCGCTCAGCGTGGCAACGATTCCCTGCTGTGCGTGGGCCTCGACCCCGAGCCGGGCAAGTTCCCCGGCAAGTGGAAGGGTGATGCGGGGCGCATCTACGACTTCTGCGCCGCCATCGTCGACGCGACGAAAGACCTGGCCTGTGCCTTCAAGCCGCAGATCGCCTACTTCGCCGGCAACCGTGCCGAAGACCAGCTCGAACGCCTGATGTCGCACATCAAGCGCGTGGCGCCCGGCGTGCCGGTGATCCTCGACGCCAAGCGCGGCGACATCGGCGCGACCGCCGAGCAGTACGCACGCGAAGCTTTCGAGCGCTACCAGGCCGACGCGGTCACGCTGTCGCCGTTCATGGGCTTCGATTCGCTGGAGCCGTGGCTGCGTTACGGCGACAAGGGACTGATCCTGCTGTGCCGCACCTCGAACCCCGGCGGCTCCGACCTGCAGGCGCAGAAGCTCGCCTCGGGCGACCTCCTGTACGAACAGGTTGCCCGGCTCGCGCAAGGGCCGTGGAACACCACCGGGCAGCTCGGCCTGGTGGTCGGCGCGACCTTCCCCGGCGAGATTGCCCGCGTGCGCGGGCTCGCGCCGACCTTGCCGCTGCTGATCCCCGGCGTGGGCGCCCAGGGCGGCGATGCCGAGGCCACGGTGAAGGCCGGCTTCCGGTCGGGCGGCACCATCGTCGTCAACTCCTCGCGCGCGGTGCTCTACGCCTCGTCGGGCGACGACTTCACGAGTGCCGCGCGCGCCGTGGCGGTGCAGACACGAGCGGCGTTAAATGCCGCACGGTCATCCTCCGCAGCCGGGTAAAACACCACTGCACGCCCGTGCAGGGCGCGGGACACTTGCGGATGGCCGCAGCGCGTGGGCGCGTGGCGGTCGCCGCATGACAGAAGTACACAACACGTCCGAGGGAAGCACCGCTGCGTTTTCGCGCGATGGCCTCAACACGACCATCGCCCGCCTTTTCTTCGGGCTGGGCGGCGGCATGTCGCTCGTCGGCGCGCTGGCCTACGGGCTGCTCGACCTTCCGCTCGAACCCGGCATGCAGACGCTGCTGGTCCTGGTGTGCCTGGTGCTCGCGGCGGTGTTTGCCACGGCCATCGTGCTGCTGCCGCGCGTGCCGCTGTCTCAGGTGATGCTGGTGGTGGGCTGGAGCGGCGTGACGGTCGTGGCGCTCACCGCGGTTGGCGTGGGCGAAGGCGTGCGCAGCCTGAGCCTCGGCTTCTTCGGCCTCATGGTGTGCCTGGTGACCGTGCTCACCAGCCTGCGTGCCGGGCTCGTGCTTGCGCTTGGCTGCGTCGTGGCGGTGGGGGCCCTGACCTGGGCCGAGGCCGCGGCACTGCTGCCCGGCGTGGGCGCGCTGCAGCGCAATCCGACCGCGCTGCACGTGATCGCGCATCTCATGCTGCTCGTCACCGCGGTGGTGGCCGGCACGCAGATGTCGAGCATGATCAACCGTGCCATGCGCCAGGCCGAGGACCGCGAGCAACGTTTCCGCAGCCTGCTCGCCGTCGCCGCCGACTGGTACTGGGAGCTCGACGCCGACCTGCGCTTCAAGCGCATCGACACCCGCGTGCACGCGAGCGCCGGCCCTGGCGCCGAGGCCCGCATCGGCCAGCGTCCCTGGGAAAGCCCGCAGCTCGAGATGGACCCGGTCGCCCTCGCGCTGCACCGTGAGGACCTGGAAGCCCACCGCCCCTTCAGCGACCTGGCGGTGCGCTACCGCATGCCGTCGGGCCGGCTGATGCACTTCAGCGTGAGCGGCCGCCCGCGCGTGGACGCCGATGGGCGCTTCCACGGCTACTGGGGCGTGGGCCGCGACATCACCCCCGAGGTGCAGGCGCGCGAGGCGCACCGTGCCAGCGAGACGCGCTACCGCGAACTCTTCGCGATGTCGCCCACGCCGCTGGTGCTGCACCGCGAGGGCATCACCATGCTCGGCAACGACGCCGCCGCGCGCCTGTTCGGCTTTGCCGGCGCCGAGGCGATGGCGGGCTTCGACCTCGCCCAGCTCTACCCGGCAGAGCAGCGCGAGCTGCTGCACGAGCGCATCCGCACGCTGCGCAGCTACCCCGTGGGCAAGAACCTGGGGCTGGCCGAATTCCAGCTCCACGCGATCGACGGCCGCCGGCTCATCGTGCAGGCCAACGGCGCCCGCGTGAGCACCAACGACGGCACCGCCATCCTGTCGATGTTCTTCGACGTGACCGAGCGCGTGAGCACCGAGCTGCAACTGCGCCGCTCGCAGGCCATGCTGTCGCACCTATTCGCCACCAGTCCCGACTTCATCACGCTCAGCGACATGGAGACGGGCGTGTACGTGATGGTCAACGACAGCTTCACGCGCATCTTCGGCTACAGCGCGGACGAAGTGGTGGGCCGCAGCGCGCTCGACCTGGGCATCTGGTACGAGCCGGCCGACCGCCAGAAGATGGTGGCCGCGCTCAAGGCGCATGGCGGCGTCAACGAGGTCGAGACGCTCTTCGTGCACAAGTCGGGCGCGCCGGTCACGCTGATGATGTCGGCCGGCCGCTTCACGATGGACGGGCGCGACTACCTCGTCGTCAACGGTCGCGACGTCACCGAAGTGCAGCGCACGCGGCTGGAGCACGAAGCCATCCTGAAGAACGCGTCGATCGGCATCGCGCTCACCCGCGACCGCCGCTTCATGCAGGCCAACCCGAGTTTCGAGCGCATGTTCGGCTGGCCCAGCGGCGAGCTGATCGGCAAGCCGGGCATGGTCGTGTGGGCCGACGAAGCGGCCTACGCCGAAGTGGGGCGCATCGCGGGTCCGCTGCTCGAACAGGCCAGGCCGGTCGAGATCGAACGCGAGATGCGCCGCCACGACGGCTCGCTCTTCTGGTGCCGGCTGCTCGCGCAGGTGGTCGACCCGGGCCGCCCGAGCATCGGCGGCACCATCTGGATCGCCGAAGACGTGACCGAGCGGCGCCAGATCGAGCAGGCGCTGGCGGCCGCGCGCGACGTGGCCGAGGCTGCGAGCCGCGCCAAGAGCGCCTTCCTCGCCAACACCAGCCACGAGATCCGCACCCCGCTCAACGGCCTGTTGGGCCTGGCCAACCTCGCCATGCAGAAGGGCGTGGAAGAGCCGCGCCGCATGCAATACCTGGAGCAGATCCAGGACAGCGCGCAAAGCCTCGCCGGCATCATCAGCGACATCCTGGACCTGTCGAAGATCGAAGCCGGCAAGTTCAGCATCGAGGCGGTGCCCTTCAACCTGCGGCACCTGCTGAAGGCGGTGCACCATGCCTACCAGTCGCTCGCGACCGCCCGCTCGCTGCAGCTCGTGCTCGAGATCGCGCCCGAGGTGCCCGCCACCGTGCGCGGCGACCCGGTGCGCCTGCGCCAGATCCTGAGCAACTACCTCACCAATGGCCTCAAGTTCACCGAGCGCGGCGAGGTGCGGCTGGAGGTGAGCCTGTCGACCGACCCCGCGCGGCGCGGCCAGGTGCGGTTCGCCGTGAGCGACACCGGCCCCGGCATCGACACCGCCACGCAGCAGCGCCTCTTCCAGCCCTTCACGCAGGCCGACGACTCGACGACGCGGCGCTTCGGTGGCACGGGCCTGGGCCTGTCGATCTGCAAGGAGCTCGCGGAGCTGATGGACGGCGCGGTGGGGGTCGACAGCGCCCCCGGCGTCGGCAGCCGCTTCTGGGCCGAGCTGCCGCTGCCGGAGACCGACCTGCCCGCCGTCGACCCGCATGCCGAGGCTGAGGACACGCAGCGCCTGGAGGGCCTGCGCGTGCTGCTCGTCGAGGACAACCCGGTCAACATGATGATCGGCGTGGCCATGCTCGAGCAGTGGGGCGTGGAGGTGACGCAGGCGCCCGATGGCGCCGAGGCGGTGGCGGCGGTCGAACGTGCGAACGCGACGCAGCGGCCCTTCCACGTGGTGCTGATGGACGTGCAGATGCCGCGCCTGTCGGGCCACGAGGCGGCGCGGCAGTTGCGCTGCCTGCACGGGCCGCGCGAGCTGCCGATCATCGCCCTCACGGCGGCGGCGCTGGTGTCCGAGCGCGAAGAGGCGCTGGCCTCGGGGATGAACGACTTCCTGACGAAGCCGATCGACGGGCACAAGCTGCGCGGGGCGCTGATCCGGGCGCTGGGGTGAGCGCCGCGGGCCGGCGTGCCTTCACATCTTCGGCGGCACCACCGGCAGGGAAGACGACAGGCCGCCATCCACCGGCAAGGCCTGCCCGTTCACGTACGAGGCCTCGTCGCTTGCGAGGAAGAGGGCCGCGTACGCGATCTCGTGCGGCAGCCCGCCGCGCCGCAACGGGTTGAGCTGGCCGATCTTGTTCTCGGTGCCGCGCTCGCGCGCCCGGTCGAACACCGGCTTCGTCATGCCGGTCTCGATGAGCCCCGGGCAGATCGCGTTGATGCGCACCCCGGTGCCGCCGAACTGGTTCGCGCTCGTCTGCACCAGGCTCACCACGCCGGCCTTGCTCGCGCTGTAGGGCGGCCCGCCCGCGCCCGAGCGCAGGCCGGCCACCGAGGCGGTGCAGATGATCGAGCCGCCGCCCGCCGGCACCATCACGCGGGTGGCGTACTTGATGGCGAGGAAGGTGCCGATGAGGTTGATGCTCAGGATGCGGGTCCAGTCGTCCACCGTCCACTCGTCGAAGGCGCGCAGGCCGCCGCTCACGCCGGCGTTGGCGAAGCACACGTCGAGGCCGCCGTGCTCGCGCACCGCGGTGTCGATGAAGTCGGCGACGTCGCGCTCCTGCGAGGTGTCGCGCACGAGCGCGATCGCGCTGCCGCCGGCGGCGCGGATGTCGGCCACCGTGGCCTCGACCTCGGGCGCCCGGTCGACGGCCACGACGCGGGCGCCGTGCTCGGCGAAGAGCCTGGCGGTGGCGCGGCCGATGCCGCTCGCGGCGCCGGTGACGACGGCGGACTTGCCTTCAAGACGTTTCATGAGCGAGGCTCCGGTGGGCTTCAGAAGACGGTCAGCATAGGAACGGCCGGGCGATCCGGCCGTCGCCATCGCGTCATCCCGCCAGGCGCTGCCCCGAGGTCACGGGCCACTGTCCGCCGAGCGTGCGCGTGGCGGTTTCCGCGGCGGTGAAGAGCAGCGAGTTCATGCGCTGCACGGCGAGGTCGGAGAAACGTTCCAGCGGGCCCGACAGCGATAGCGCGCCCAGCAGGATGCCCCCCGGGCCGAACACCGGCGCGGCGACCGCGCCGCACAGCGGGTCGCGCTCGCCGAAGGAGGTGTGCACGAGCGGCGTGTCGCCGGCGACGGCAAGGCCGCCCGCAAATGCCTGCAGCACCTTGCCCGCCGCGCCGCGGTTGAGCGGCAGCACGTCGCCGGCGCGCACGCGGTCGAGGGTCGCATGGGCCGAGTCGATGCGGAAGAGGCACAGGCGCGAGTCCTTGCCGTGGCGCACGTGGAACGACGGGCTCTCGGTGCCCTTGTTCACCAGCCACTCCAGCACCGGCTGCACGCCTTCCTTCAGCCCATAGGTCTGCTCGAACGCTCGGCCGAAGAGGAAGGCCAGCGGCCCGAGCGCGTAGCGCTTGTCGCTGCGGTGCACGACCAGCCCGGCACGCGCCAGCGAGGCCAGCAGCCGCAGCAGCGTGCTCTTGTACATGCCGGTGCGCCGCGCCAGTTCGGCCAGCGTGAGCGGTGCGCTCGCGCGGGCGAGCGTGGTGGCGATGGACAGCGCGCGGTCGACCGCGGCCACGCCATCGGCCGGGGCCGAGGGCGGCGCGGCGACGACGAGGGTGGGCTCCTGGGCGGCCGGCGCCGGGGCGGGAGAAGACAGGACGTGGGACATGCGTGCAAACCTCCGAAAGCATCCCGTGGCAGGCACGCGATGTTCTGCTGAGTGGAATTCATGTTCTCTGTGTGGCACTCAGTGTGCGCCAGCCGCTGCGCTGTCCGGGCTCTGGGTGATCCCTATTGACCCGTCGATGAAAGGTTTCAGACGGCGGCAAAACAGACCGGCGGTTCTGCATGCCGGAACTGAGGCGTGGCTGTCGCGGCCGAAGGTTCTTTGCCGGAGCTTTACAGACCGTGAATGACGGAGAACGCCCGGCGGCGCGATGATCGTGCGCATCCCATCCCCGCCGTATCGGAGCCCACCATGATCAGCACCCGCGACAAGGCCGCCCTCGTCCTGGCGGCCAGCGCCGCGATGGCGGCCTGGCCGAGCCAGGCGCAGTCGATGCGCTGCCGCAACGACCTCGCCAACGTCGGCGACGCCAAGGCCTCGGTGCTGCAGAAGTGCGGCGAGCCGGTGCACCGCGAGTCGTACTGCAAGCCGCTGCCCGCCACGCAGCAGCCCGGCGCCGCCGCGGGCACCACCGTCGTCCAGGTGCAGGCCTGCGAGAACGTCGACGAGTGGACCTACAACCCCGGCCGCGGCCAGTTCATGACCATCCTGCGTTTCGAGGCGGGGCGGCTCGCGGGCATCTCCTACGGCGACCGCGTGAAGTAATCCAGGCGCGCCGCGCCCGTCACTTCGCCGCCGCCGGGAAGGCCGGCAGCTTGTTCACGTCGCGCGCGTCGTGCTGCAGCACCACGGTGGCCTTCAGCACGCCAGCGATCTTCTTGAAGCGATCGAGCGAGGCGAGCGTCTCGGCCCGGCTGGTGTTGAAGCTCGGCACCCCGTTGCCCTCGTAGTTCTCGTGGAAGTGCGCGAGGTCGCCGGTGATCAGCACCGGGCCGGTCTGCGCGAGCCTGACCATCAGGCTGTGGTGGCCCGGCGTGTGCCCGGGGGTGGTGAGCATGACCACGCGGCCGTCGCCGAAGACGTCCTTGTCGAGCGGGATGGTCTCGAGCTTGGCCCCGCCTGTGAGCCACGGCGCGAGGAACGCCGGGTTGGTGCCCACCGGCTTGGGCGACGAGACCACGTCCCAGTCGCCCTTGCCGATGAGCAGCGTGGCCTGCGGGAACGAGGCGGCCTGGCCGATGTGGTCGTTGTGGTAGTGGCTGATCCCGAGGAACTTGATCTGCTCGGGCCGGATGCCGCGTTGCGCGAGCTGGTCGACCAGGCTCACCTTGGGCGCCGGCGCACCGGCGTTCATCGAGTGGCCGCTGTCCCACAGCATGTACTCGTCGCCGCGCTGGATCAGGTAGCACGAGAAGACGAAGGGCACCTTCCGGCCGTCCATCGCGAAGGTGTCAGAGAAGCGCCCCACGTCGTTGGTGACGCCGGTGCCGCACTCCAGGCGCGACAGGCTCAGCTCGGGGCCGGCCGGCGGGGCGGCCGGCGGCGGGGCCGCGGTCTGGGCGCAGGCCGACAGGGCGAGGGCCGCGAGGGCCGACGAACTCGTGAGTCGCTTCATGCAGTTCTCCTGAAAGGGAGCAGACACCGGGGCCGGGCTGCACTGTAGGCCCAAGCCTTGAAACCCGCTTGGCGGCATCCACCTGCAAGGTCTCTTCCGCTTCAAGGGCCCGTGCGTGACCTGGTTCGTCGCCTTCGGCGTGATGGTGCTGCTCGTGGCCTGGTTCGCCGGTCAGCCGCTGTGGACGGCGCTGCGCCGCGCGCGCATCCGCCGCCAGCCCTTCCCGCCGGCGTGGCGCGAGATCCTGCGCCGCCGCGTGCCCTTCGTGCGGCACCTGCCGGCCGACCTGCAGCTGCAGTTGAAGAAGCACGTCCAGGTCTTCGTCGCCGAAAAGCCCTTCATCGGCTGCGCCGGCCTGGCCGTCACCGACGAGATGCGCATCACCATCGCCGCGCAGGCCTGCCTGCTGCTGCTCAACCGCCGGCGGCCGGGCTACTTC
Organism: Rhizobacter sp.; assembly: GCA_036402415.1. GTDB lineage: Bacteria > Pseudomonadota > Gammaproteobacteria > Burkholderiales > Burkholderiaceae_C > Rhizobacter. Next base: position 11,880 of record DASWSY010000729.1, read on the forward strand.
CCGCAGTTGCGGCAGGTGCTGGTCTACCCGGGCGCCTTCGCGGTCGACCGGGTGCATGCCGACGGCAGCGGCGTGCTGCAGGAGCAGCGGCTCGCGCTCTCGGGCGAGTCGTGGTCGCAGGGCCAGGTGATCCTCTCGTGGCAGGACGCGCTGGATGGCGCCGCCGAGCCGGCCGACGGCGAGAACGTGGTGATCCACGAGTTCGCCCACCAGCTCGACCAGGAGAACGGCGCTGCCAACGGCGCGCCGCACCGGCCCACGCGCCAAGCCCGCGAGCGCTGGGCCGAGGTGATGGCGGCCGAGTTCGCGCGGCTGCAGGCGGCGGTCGAGGCCGGCGTGCCGACGCTGCTCAACCCGTACGGCGCCACCAACCCGGCCGAATTCTTCGCCGTTGCCAGCGAGGTCTTCTTCGAGCAACCGCGCGCGATGGCCGAGCAGCACCCCGCGCTCTACGAAGAACTTTCGCGCTGCTACCGGCTGAACCCGTTGTCCTGGTAGCGCTGTCGCGCGAAATGCGTGCCGTATACAGGGGCAAACCCATAAATGTGCAAAAAGCACATTCATGATAAGGTGACTTTCCCGTCTCCCTTTCGCGCACGTCTTGTTCGTCGACGACCCTTCATCGCTGCCGCCCGCCCCTGCTTCGGCGCCCGACGTGTCGGCGGTGCTCGCGGCCTGCCGTGCGCTGCTGACGCCGCTGGCCGAGCTGGCCATCGCACGCGGCCTGCACCACGCGGACCTCGACGAGCTGCTGCGCGCTGCCTTCGTCGACGCCGCACTGGCGGCGCACCCCGACGTCACGCCGCACCGCGCCGTCAGCCGTGTCAGCACCGCCACCGGCCTGCACCGGCGCGAGGTCAGCCGCTAGCTGCAGCGCGAGCCGGTGGCAGAGGCCCGGCGCACGCCGGCCATGCAGGTCTTCACACGCTGGCTCAGTGATCCGGCCTGGCGCGAGCACGTCGTGCTGCCGCGCCAGGGCGCCGGGGCGAGCTTCGAGACGCTGGCCCAGTCGGTGACGAAAGACGTGCACCCGCGCAGCCTGCTGGTCGAGCTGTGCCGCCTGGGCCTTGCCCGCGTCGACGAGGCGAGCGACCGCGTGGAGCTGCTGCGGGAGCGTTTTGCGCCGGCTGGCGACGAGCCGCGCATGCTCGGCTTCGTTGCCAGCAACGTGGGCGACCACTTGCGCGCGGCGGTCACCAACGTGCTCTCGCGGCAACCCCAACACCTGGAGCAGGCTGTGTTCGCCGACGAACTGTCGAGCGAGTCGGTGCAGCGCCTGCAGCCGCTCATCCGCGAACAATGGCAGCACCTGCTGCGCGCCCTTGCGCCGGCCCTGCAGAAGGCGATCGATGAAGACGCCGCCAACGGCCGCCCGCAAGACCAGCGCCTGCGCGTGGGCCTCTACGGCTACCACGCCCCGATGCAGAACGACACGCCACCCGCCGGTCCACCGAAGGCCCCGCCGGCGGCCCGCAAGGCGATACGAAGGAGCAGTACATGAAGCGCCTGAGATTCCCCAGGCTGAGCTCGACCACCGCGCTGTCGGCCGGCGCGGTGCTGGCCCTGCTGCTGCTGTCGGCGGTACTGCCCGGCTGCGGCGGCGTCGACAGCGGCGGCACCGGCCAGACCGCAGAAAACCCGAGCACCACCAGCGGGCGCATCACCGGCTTCGGCTCGGTGATCGTCAACGGCATCCGTTTCGATGACGACGGCGCCGTGGTGGTCGACGACGAAGGCGTCGTGCACCCGCTCAGCGACCTGCGCCTCGGGCTGGTGGTCGAGGTGCAGGGCCGCGTGCGCGGCAACTCCGGCCAGGGCACCGCCGACCGCATCCAGTTCGGCCCCGAGATCGTCGGGCCGGTCGAATCGGTCGACGCGGCCGGCACGCGCCTGGTCGTGCTCGGCCAGACGGTGCGCGTCGACGCGGACACGCTCTTCGACGGCTTCGCCGGCGGCCTGGCCGACGTGCAGGCCGGCAAGCTCGTGGCGGTGCACGGTTTCTACGACAGCAGTTCGGGTGTCTACACCGCCACGCGCCTGGAGAACCGCGTCTCGCTGCCCCACTACACGCTGCGCGGCCGCATCGCCAACCTCGCCCGCCCGCCGGCCCGCACGTTCACGATCGGCGCGGCGCCGATCGACTACGGCGCTGTCCCGGCGCCGTCGCTTCCCCCGCTCGCCGACGGGCTCCTGGTGCGCGTGACGCTCGGCACCACGCCGGTCGGGGGCCGTTGGGTCGCGAGCGCGGTGCGCAGCGCGCAGCGCAGCGTGCCCGACCGCAACGAGGCCCAGGTGGAAGGGCATGTGAGCGGCTTCGTGAACAGCGCCGACTTCCTCGTCGCCGGCCTGCGTGTGGACGCCTCGGGGCCTGGCGTGAACGTGCGCCACGGCACGCTGGCCGACCTGGCCGACGGTGTTCGGGTCGAGGTCGACGGCGTGATGCAGGGGGGCGTGCTGGTCGCGAGCGAGGTCGACTTCAAGCGCGGCGGCCGCGAGGAATTCGAGCTTCACGGCGCCGTCGAATCGGTCGATGCGGCCACACAGACGCTCGCCGTGCGCGGCGTCACGGCGGTGTGGGACGGATCGACCCGCTTCGCCGGAGGCAACGCCGCGAATCTCGTCGCCGGTGCGCGGGTGGAGGTGCGCGGCGCACCGGCCGGCGGGCGTCTGCGGGCGGACATGATCCGGTTCGTGCGATGAAGAGCGAGCTGCATCCCTTCATGCGCCGCGCCCCGCTCTGGCAGGAGCGCCACGACGCACCCACCTTCGCCGCCGTCTCGCACCGGCCGCGCGTGCTCGTGGTCGAAGACGACCCGGTGCAGGCGCTGCTGCTCACCCTCATGCTCGAGCACCATGGCGTCGATGCCACGCTCGTCACCGACGGCGCACAGGCCGTCGACGCGGTGAAGGCCGGTGGCTACACCATGGTGCTGATGGACTACCTGATGCCGGTGGCCAACGGCATCGAGGCCACGCGCGCCATCCGCCGCTGGGAACGCGAGCACGGCCTCGCCCACATGCCCATCGTCGCAGTGACGGCCAGTGCGATGGCGGGCCAGTGCGCGGCCTACCGCGCCGCCGGCATGGACGACGTGGTCCTCAAACCTTTCTCGGCCCGCGACCTGGCCGACGTGCTGGCGCGCCACGGCGCCACACGGCCGTCGGGCGCTTTTGTTGTTCACGGAGCAGTCTCATGAAGAAGTTCTTGACCCGCTTGTCTCTTGCCGCCGTCGCGCTGTCGTGCGCGGGTGCGGCCATGGCCCAGACCAGCGTCGGTGTCTCGGTGGAGGTGGCGCAGCCCGGCGTCTACGGCCGCATCGACATCGGCAACATGCCGCCCCCGCCCGTTGTCGTGGCGCGGCCGGTGGTGATCACGCAGCCGGCGGTGGTGGTGCCGGCGCAGCCGGTCTACCTGTACGTGCCGCCCGGCCACCGCAAGAACTGGCGCAAGCACTGCCACCGCTACGACGCCTGCGGCCAGCCGGTGTACTTCGTGAAGGAAACCTGGGTGCGCGAGCGCTACGAGCACCGCCACGGCAAGGGCCCGAAGCACGGCAAGCACGACGGGCACCCGGGCAAGGGCCATGGCAAGGGCAAGCACGACTGACCGATCTTGGGCCGTGAACGGAGCGGAGCGGGCCGAGCGCCGCGCCGCTCCCAAGCCGGCCCGCCATCCCCTCGGGGGATCGCCCGGCGTACTCGCCGGGCAAGGGGTCAACCCACCAAGCGGCCGTAGCGGTCGATGGCAATGAGGTCGACGTACTGCGAGCCCTGCGTGACCCCCGGCCCGAACTCCACGCGGTAGCCGCCGAGGTCGGCGCGCAGGCCGGCGATCGATTCCTTCAGGCGCGCACGCGTGATGCGTTCGCCGCCGCTCACCTTGAGCGCGGCACGCGCTGCCTCGACGGCGGTGCGGCCGGCGATGTAGCCCTCCATGGTG
>DASWSY010000730.1:0-4420 GCA_036402415.1 Rhizobacter sp.
GCGGTGGTCTGGATCGGCTACGACACCCCGCGCAAGCTCGGTGATCGCGAAACGGGCGGCGGGCTGTCACTGCCGGTGTGGATCGACTACATGAGCCAGGCGCTCAAGGGCGTGCCGGTCTCGGAGCCGAGCGCGCCGGAAGGCGTGGTCAACCTCGGTGGCGAGTGGTACTACGACGAGTTCACCCACGGCAAGGGCGTGAGCAGCCTGGGCCTGGACGACAAGATGCCCACGGCGCCGACCGAGGAAGAAAAGAAGAGCATCCTCGACCTCTTCAAGCGCTGACCTGCGGAGCGCCCGATCGGGCGGCGGCTCAGTCGGGCGCCACGAACGACAACGCCAGCCCCGCCTGCTCGCTGGCACAGGCCGAGAGCAGGGCGAAGAACTCGTGGCCTTCGCGCGTGTCGAGCCAGCGGCCGTTCACGTGCTTGAAGTGGTAGCCGCCCGAGCGCGCAGCGAGCCACAGCTCGTGCAACGGCGGCTGGGTGTTGATGATGAGCTTGCTGCCGTCGGGAAGGCTCAGCTCCAGGAGCCCCCCGGTACGATGCGTATCGATGTCGACCACGTCGTCTTGCAGCCACGCGTCGACCGTGGACTCGATCGACGACAGCACCGCCCCGGCCAGCGCATGGAACTGGGCATCGGTGAGCGGCGTGGGAACAAGTTCGGCAGTCATGGTCAAGAAGGAGTCATCGCATGGCGGGAAGGCAGGTCAGTTTAGCGGCGCGGGTGCTGGGCGCGGGCGCAGTGGGCTCTCTGGCGGCAGGAGTGCTGCTCCTGTCCGGCTGCGGTCAGAAAGGCCCGTTGACGCTGCCGCAGTCGCCGGCGGCGGCCAGCGCCCCCGCGGCGTCGGCCCCGCGCTGAGTCACAAGCGCCCCTCCTCCACCGCGTGGCAGGCCACCTTCACGCCGTCGGCCTGGATGAGCGCCGGCCGCTCGACGCGGCACCGTTCGTTCGCATGCGGGCAGCGCGGATGAAATGAACATCCGGGGGGTGGCGAGAGCGGGTTGGGAACCTCGCCCTGCACCGGCGTGCGCGCGCGGCCCGTCATCGCCACGTCGGGAATCGCATCGATCAGCATGCGGGTGTAGGGATGGCGAGGCATGCTGAAGAGGCGGGACTTTCCGGCCACTTCGACCAGGCGCCCGAGGTACATCACGCCGACCTCGTCGCTCACGTGCCTCACCACCGCCAGGTTGTGAGAGATGAAGAGGTAGGTCAGCCCGTGGCGTTGCTGCAGGTCCTTCATCAGGTTGAGCACCTGCGCCTGCACCGACACATCGAGCGCGGACGTGGGCTCGTCGCACACCAGGAACTCGGGCTGCGTGGCCAGCGCCCGCGCGATCGACACCCGCTGGCGCTGCCCGCCGGAGAACTGGTGGGGGTACTTGCGCATGTCGGCCGCCACCAGGCCCACCGACCCCAGCAGCTGGCCGACGCGGTCGTCCAGCTCGGCCGTGCTCGCCACGAGACGGTGTTCGGTCAGGGCCTCGGCGACGATGTCGCGCACCTTCCAGCGCGGGTTGAGGCTGGCATACGGGTCCTGAAAGATCATCTGCATCCGGCGCCGCAGCGCCAGCGCCTGCCGCCCGGCGAGCGTCGGCGCGATGTCGTGCCCGTCGAAGAGCACCGCTCCGCCCGACGGCCGATGCAGCCCCACCAGCAGGCGCGCGACGGTGCTCTTGCCGCAGCCCGATTCGCCAACCAGCGCCAGCGTGCGCCCGCGTGCGATGGAGAAGCTGAGGTCGTCGACCGCGTGCACCCACTGGCGCGGCCGGCGCTCGACCACGCGGTTCAGCCACGGTGCGGAGACGTCGAAACGCTTGCTCAGGTGTCGGGCTTCGACCAAGGTGCTCATGCCACGGCGCTCCGGTCCAGCAGCCAGCACGCCGCTGTCGAGTCGCCGGCCGCCATCAACTCGGGCCGCTCCGCGCGACAGCGTGGCATCACATGCGGGCAGCGCGTATGGAAGGCACAGCCGCTCGGGATCGCGTCGAGCCGCGGCATCGCGCCGTCGATCTGCACCAGGCGCTCGCGGTCGTGGGCGACCGTGGGAATGGCGCCCATCAGCCCGACCGTGTAGGGATGCGCCGGGGCATGAAGCACCGACTGCACCGGGCCGAGTTCGGCAATGCGACCCGCGTACATCACGGCCACCCGGTCACAGGTTTCGGCGATCACGCTCATGTCATGCGTGATGAGCATCACCGCCGCGCCGTGCTCCCTGCACACACGCTTGAGCAAGGCGATCACCTGTGCCTGCACCGACACGTCGAGCGCGGTCGTGGGCTCGTCGGCCACCACCAGCCGCGGCTGCGCCGCCAGCGCGAGTGCGATGACCACGCGCTGCCGCATGCCGCCCGAGAACTGGTGCGGGTAGTGATCGAAGCGCTGTTCGGGCGCCGGGATCCCGGTCTCGCGCAACAACGCGATCGCCCGCTCGCGCGCTTGCGCGTCGGTCATGGGCAGGTGCACGCGGATGGTCTCGGTCAACTGGCGCCCGACGGTGTAGAGCGGGTTGAGCGAGGTGAGCGGGTCCTGGAAGATGGCGCCGATGTGGCGGCCGCGCAGCTTGCGCATTTCTTCGTGCGGCAGATGGTCGATGCGCCGGCCGTCGAAGCGGATCTCGCCACCTGCGATGCGTCCGGGGGGTTCGATGAGGCCGATGATGGCCGCGCCCGTCAGCGACTTGCCGGCACCCGACTCACCCACCACGCCCAGCACCTCGCCCGGTGCGATGCTGAACGACACCTCGTCGAGCGCCACCAACGTGCCGCGCCGCGACGGGAACTCCACGCGCAGACGATCGACCTCGAGCAGGGGTGTTGAACTCATGCGTCAGCGCAGGCGAGGGTTGAGTGCATCGCGCAGCCAGTCACCGAGCAGGTTGATGCTGAGCGCGATGAGGACCAGCACCGCCCCGGGGAAGATGGTGATCCACCACTCTCCTGACATCAGGAAGTCGTTGCCCACGCGGATCAGCGTGCCGAGCGACGGCGAGGTCACCGGCATGCCCACGCCGAGGAACGACAAGGTCGCCTCGATGAGGATGGCCGTTGCCACCTGGATGGTCGCGAGCACCGTCACGGGCCCGAGCACGTTGGGCAACACGTGCCGGCGCATCAGCCGCAGCGGCGGCACGCCGATCACGCGGGCCGCCTGCACGTATTCCTTGTTGCGCTCGACGAGCGTCGAGCCGCGCACCGTGCGGGCGTACTGCACCCAGCCCGTCAAGGAGATCGCGACGATGAGCACGGCGAAGGCCAGGCTGTCGTGCGCGGCCGGGAACAACGCACGCCCCACGCCATCGACCAGCAGCGCCACGAGGATGGCGGGAAAGGACAGCATCACGTCGCACACCCGCATGATCACCGCGTCGGTCTTGCCGCCCGCATAGCCGGCGACGAGGCCGAGCGTGACGCCGATCAGCACCGACACCAGCACGGAGGCCACGCCCACCATCAGCGAGATGCGCGTGCCGTACATCAGTGCGGACAGGATGTCGCGGCCCTGCGCATCGGTGCCGAGCAGGTAGCGCGCCCGTCCCTCGTCCGACCACGCCGGCGGCAGCAGGGCATCGGCGAGTTCCAGGCTCGCCAAGTCCATCGGGTTGTGCGGCGCCACGAGCCCCGCGAAGACGGCGCAGAAGACACACACGAAAGCGATCGCGGCCGACACCACGGCCGAGGGCGAGCGCTTGAAGCTGTGCCAGACGTCGCTGTCGAAGAACCGTGCCGCCGCCGTGCCGCTCACTTCGCCTTCTCGTTCACGACCACGTACTTGTAGGGCATGTAGTTGTCGGCGAGCTGCACGAGCTCGATGTTGCGCTTCATGGCCCACGCCAGCGCCTGCTGATGCAGCGGCAGGTGGCCGATGTCGGCAGCGTGCAGCTCGAAGGCCTCCTTGATCATGGCGTTGCGCCTGGCCTGGTCGGTCTCGCTCTGGATCTTCAGCGTGAGTTCGTCGACCTTCGGGTTGCTGTACGAGCCGAGGTTGAACTGGCCCTGGCCCTTGTCGGTGGGCGTGGCCATCAGCGCCGACAGCGCGTTGTGCGAGTCGTAGGTGCTGGGCGTCCAGCCCAGCAGGTAGAAGCTGGTGTCACGGCGCAGGATCTTCGGGAAGTAGGTGACCTTGGTTTCGGTCTGAAGGTTCACCTTCACGCCGATGCGGGCGAGGTTGGCGGCCACCGCCTGGCAGATGTCGCCGTCGTTCACGTAGCGGTCGTTCGGGCAGTTGAGTGCCACCTCGAAGCCGCTCGGGTAGCCGGCTTCGGCCAGCAATTTCTTCGCCGCCTCGACGTCATACGGCAGGCGCTTGTTCTGCTCGGGCGCAAAACCGCGGATGCCTGGCCCCACCATGAGGGCCGTCGGCAGTGCCGCACCGCGCATCACGCGGGTCTTGATGGTCTCGATGTCGATGG
>DASWSY010000731.1:0-2765 GCA_036402415.1 Rhizobacter sp.
GGTGGCACGGCCCGGGGGACGGGTTCGCGCAGCGGTCCGGCCGGGAGCAGCCAGCCGTTGCCGCCGCCTCGTTCGTCGAACACGATGATCTGCGCATCGCGCGCCAGCCGCCAGTGCTGCAGGCCGTCGTCGCAGACGAGCACCGTGAGCTCGGGGTGCTCGCGCAGCAGCAGCCGGCCGGCTGCCGCACGGTCGGCGCCGACCGCGGTGGGCGCGCCGGTGCGCAGGTGCATCAGCAAGGGCTCATCGCCCGCATCGCGCGCGGCGGTGTGGCGTGTGACGAGCTGAGGAATGTCGCTCGACCGGCCATAGCCGCGCGACAGGAGGCCGGGCCGGTGTCCGTGCGCGCGCAGCAGCTCGACCAGGGCCATGGTCGTGGGTGTCTTGCCGGCGCCGCCGACGATCAGGTTGCCGACCACGAGCACCGGGACCGGCAGGCGGTGCGTGCGCAGAAAGCCGCTGCGGTAGCCGGCGCGGCGCAGGGCCAGCAGGCCACGGTAGAGCCATGAAAGCGGCCACAGCAGCCACGCCGTCACGCCACGGCGGAGCCAGGCCTGCTGCAGTCTGGAGGCGGCCGTCACGTGGGGGTCCTCTGAAAGGGCGATGCTCGGGGCGGGCCGCCGCCCCGTTGCTCTCAGCGGCCCTGGTTGGCCTGGGTGGCGAAGGTGAGCTTGGGCAGCCCGGCGCGGCGGGCCGCGTCCATCACCGTGATGACCGACTGGTGAGCCGCGGTGGCGTCGGCCGAGATGATGACGATGGTGTCCTTCGCGCCGTCCGCGGCCGCCGCCAGCTCGGCCGCGAGCAGTTCGACGCCGCGGCCTTCGACCAGCTTGCGGTTGATGGCATAGCGGCCATCGCCCGACACCGAGACGATGATCTCGCGCGGGTTGTCGCGTGGCCGGTCGGCGTCGGCCGTCGGCAGGGTGACGTTGAGCTCGGTGAACTTGGAATAGGTGGTCGAGAGCATCAGGAAGATGAGCACGACCAGCAGCACGTCGATGAACGCGATCAGGTTGATCTCGGGTTCATCGTCGCGGTGCTTGCGGAAGTTCATCGGCATGCCCCTCAGGACGCCTTCTTCACCGGCGGAACCGAGAAGCGCATGAGGTGGGGGACGAGGCGCTCGGCGGCCTGCTCCATCTCGAGCGTGTATTCCTCGATGCGGCCGCGGAAGTAGCGGTAGGCGATGAGCGAGGGGATCGCGACCATCAGGCCGAAGGCGGTGTTGTAGAGCGCGATCGAGATGCCGTGGGCCAGCATCGACGGGTTGGTGCCGCCGGTAGGGGCCTGCGAGCCGAAGATCTCGATCATGCCGATCACCGTGCCCAGCAGGCCCAGCAGCGGCGCGGCCGATGCGATCGTGCCGATGGTGTTGGTGTAGCGCTCCATGCGGTGCACCGCCACCCGGCCGGCCGACTCGAACGAGGCGCGCAGCACCGGCTCGCTCAGGCGCGGGTCGGCGATCACGGTGCGCAGGCCGGCGGCGAGCACGGCGCCGAGGATGGAGTTGTCGGCGAGCTTGTTGACCACGTCGGCCCCCGGCAGATGCGCGCGGGTGACCGACACGACTTCATCCAGCAGCTTGGGGGGCGCCACCCGTGCCGTGCGCAGGCTGGAGAGCCTTTCGATGATGAGCGCGAGCGCGACGACGGAACACAGAATCAAGGGCCAGATCGGCCAACCAGCGGCTTGTATGATCGAAAACAATCCTGTCCTCTCGGAGAGCTGCCCCAGGCGGGAGGCGCGATTATGGCCCTCCGGCCGCACTTGTCACCCCGTGCCATCGTTGCCTGTTGTGACCGCGCCGCTCCCTTGAAATCACATCGCGCGCTCGTCCACTGCAAGTGTGGATAACTTTGTGGGCAACTGAAGGTGACACTCGCGCAAGCCGCGAAAAATCAGGCGCTGCGTCAGATTGCTCAAAACTTAGGCAAAGAAAATCCTTTGAAAATCAACAGCTTGCACGATTGTGAAAGCCTCGTGACAGCCAAAACGGCGCGCAGTGCCTTGATTGGCGCGCTTGTGGAGTTCTCGACCCGCATCAGGCTTGGGTTTGCCCGTGGGTGACCTCCCGTTCACGCGCCCCGAGCGCATGGTGTGGGGCGTGGCCGGCCTGGTGCATGCGGTGTCCGATACCCTGGCAGCCCGCTTCGCGTCCTGCACGGTTCGGGGCGAGGTGTCGGGGTTCTCCCGCGCTTCGAGCGGCCACTGCTACCTGAGCCTGAAAGACGCCGACGGTGGAGCGGCGCTCCTGCGCTGCGCCATGTTCCGTCGGGCCGCGAGCCTGCTCGACTTCGCGCCGGGCGACGGGCAACTCGTCGAAGTGCGGGGGCGCCTGGCGGTCTACGAACCGCGCGGCGAGCTGCAGTTCGTCGTCGAATCGATGCAGCGCGCCGGTGCCGGCGCCCTGTTCGAGCAGTTGCAGAAGCTGCGGCTGCGCCTCGAAGGGGAAGGGCTCTTCGATGAGCGACGAAAGCGGCCCCTGCCGCGCTTTCCGCGGCGCATCGGGGTCGTCACCTCGCTCGGTGCCGCGGCCTTGCACGACGTGCTGACCGCGCTCGCGCGGCGCGCGCCGCAGGTCGAGGTCGTCGTCTATCCGAGTCTCGTGCAGGGGCCGGAGGCCCCGATGGCGCTGGTGAGCGCGTTGCAGACGGCTGAACGCCGCGGCGAGGTGGACCTCGTCATCCTCTGCCGGGGCGGTGGTTCGCTGGAGGATCTGTGGGCCTTCAACGACGAACGTGTGGTGAGAGCCGTCGCGGCCTGCC
>DASWSY010000732.1:0-6624 GCA_036402415.1 Rhizobacter sp.
CGGGTGGCTGGCAGGGGTAAATGCTGCGCGCCAGGAGCTGCCAGGGTGCCGAGATTGCAGGGAAGTCCGCGCAACGAGGTCTGGCCAGGAGGAGATCACTCGGATCTCAGCGCAGCGCAGAAGCTCTTGGGAGGAGCGTCACGATCGCCGCGGCGAGCCCGCAGTGTAGTCGCATGCGCAAAGACCTTTGCTTTTGAACGGCATGCATGCAAGTCGGAGGGGCACGCTCTCATCGCCAGAGCGGCCTGAGCCGGACTGAACCGGCTCGCGAATGGGCTTCCCGGTGGAGACGATCGGATCGGCCGCACTCGCCGCACCGCAGTCGGCGGAGCATCTCAAGCTTGGACAAGGCTCGACAGTTGCATGAGTCCAGTTGGAGGCACTGGCAGCCAGGGCAGGGCGAAAAGTCGTTCGGCCATTCCAGCGAAAATCCGATCAATTTGCTGTCGCTCCTGTCTCAACCTCGCCCTGAGGAGAGGATCGTGCGTTCCGGCTCCCAGCAAGCTCTTGTTCAGCAGCCACGCATATGGTTCGACGTGGGCTCGCCGCAGGTCCTCCTGCAGCGCTGCCGCTTGCGACACCGGCGTCACTTCGGGCAATGTCACCAGAATGATCTTGGTGTAGGCCGGGTCTTGCAGCCGCATCAGTGGCGTCACGACACGTGTGGCGCCGTGGCCTTCAAACGCCCGCGTCATTTGGCGGTGGTAGGCGCCTGTCGCATCCATCAGCAGCATCGAGTGCCCGGTTGGCGCAGTGTCGAGCACCACGAACGCGCTGCGCCCTTCGGTGACGAGGAGCGAGAACGCATGGAAGACGGCCACCTCTTCCGTGCAGGGCGACTGGAGGTCTTCCAGCAGCAAGGCCTGCTCCTGTGCGTCGAGCTGGGGCGACTTGGCTGCCATGATCTTGTCGATGTAGCGCTGGGTCTCGGCCGTCGGATCGATGCGGCTCACCACCAGGCCCGGCAGTTCGCCTCCGAGCGTGCCAGCCAGATGCGCCGCCGGATCGGTGGTGCTGAGGTGCACCGTCTTGCCCCGCTGCACCAAGCCGACCGCCAAGGCCGCGGCGATCGTCGTCTTTCCGACGCCGCCTTTGCCCATCACCATGATCACGCCGTGCTCCGAGGCTGCCAGTTCGTCGACGAGTGCGGCCAACCCAGGAAGTGCCGGCGGGGGGTCCCCGTCGCTTGAATATTGGGCAACCTTCGCTGCGGTGGGCATCAGCAAGGCCCGCAGGGCCGGTAGACCCACCGTGTCGAAAGCTTGCAGAGGCACCTCGTCGTGCGGCAGTTCGAGCAGCGCTTTCGGCATGGCATCGAGAGCTTGTCGGCCGAGATCTTCGATGGCACAAGCAACGGCGTCGCGTCGGTCACTGGCGTGGAACACGCCATTGACCACCAGTCGCTGGTTGTCGAGGCCCAGGGTGTGCAACTCCAGCGAGGTGCGCGCTGCCTCGGTGATGGCGCCTCGATCGGGTCGTGTCACCAGAATCACGGTGGTCAACGCTGGATCGCTGAGCGCCGCGAGCGCGGCATTGAACCGGGCCTCTTGCATCTTCAGGCCCGAGTGCGGGCCGAGGCACGATGCGCCACGGTCATTGCCCGCCAGGAAACCGGTCCAGGCCTTGGGCAGGCTCAGCAGCCGCAAGGTGTGGCCGGTCGGCGCGGTGTCGAAGATGACGTGATCCCAAGTGCCGGCCCCCTCGGCCAGCAAGGCGGAGAACTCGTCGAAGGATGCGATCTCCGTCGTGCAGGCGCCGGACAGCTGCTCGCGCACCTTCGAGAGTTCTTCGTCCGGTGTGCCACTCTCCATCTGGGACAGCACCCGCTGGCGGTACGACTCGGCCGCCGCGTCAGGGTCGATGTTGAGCACCGACAGGCCAGATGCACCCGGCACCGGAACCGGCGTATTGCGCAAGTCGACGCCCAGCATCTCGTCGAGGTTCGAAGCGGCATCGGTGCTCACGAGCAGCACCTTCTTGCCGGCGTCGGCCAGTGTGAGCGCGGCGGCACTCGACAGCGAGGTCTTGCCCACGCCGCCCTTGCCGGTGAAAAAGAGATGCCGCGTCGGTCGATCCAGGAATCCGATGGCTGCACGCTTGAACCAGGCCTGCACCGCTTCGTGCGACGGAATGCCCCCGCTGTGCACCACTTGGTCGGCGATCACCACCGCCGGCATGGCGTGCACACCGTAGCCGCGGATGTCGTCCGGGTTCTCGACCTTGGCGATTTCGAGGTCGAGGCCCGCGTCTGCAGCGGTGCGTTCGATGAGACCGATCGTGCTGCGGCATTTGCTGCAGCCCGATCCGAGGACCTTGATCTTGAGCGGGGTGTTCATCTCATCAACTGTGCGCTGACGTCCGGGATCGGCCTTGAGCCAGATCACACCGCGCCTCTGTCAATGCAAGCTCGAGCCGTGCGAAGGGGCGGAAGATGCAGAATGGACCGATGCGGCTCTCAACGTTCATCAGCAACAACCTCGACGCGATCCTGAAGCATTGGGTGGCATTCGCACGTGAACAGGCGCCCAAGGCAGCAAACCTGGACATGGTCGCACTGCTCGACCATGGACGTCTGATACTCGAAGAGATTGCCGCCGACATGCGACGACCGCAGGACGATGCGGAACGGCAGGCAAAGTCGGAGGGCAACAGTGCCAGCGCTTCCCAGTCGAAAGACGTCCCGTCTCGCAGCCATGCACGCCAGAGGGAGAGGCAGGGGTTTGAGGTCGAACAACTCGTCGCAGAGTACCGAGCGCTGCGTGCGACCGTGCTTCGCTTATGGGTCGCTGACTCGAACGAAGCGCAGGTCCAGGATCTGGAAGACATCACTCGCTTCAACGAAGCCGTCGACCAGGCCATTGCCGAGTCGTTGAAGGTCTTCGTGGTCGAGGTCAACCGGTCACGCGATTTGTTTCTTGGCATCTTGGGGCACGACCTGCGCGGGCCACTCAGCACGATCTCGGCGTGCGTCGCTGTCGAAATGCGTGCCCGTCCAAGCGGTTCACCGCAATCAGCAGTCATTTTGCGTAGCGTCGCGCAGATGAGGGCCCTGCTGGACGACATGGTCGAGTACACGCGCCATCGCCTCGGTTCCGAGCTGGCGATCGACCCTTCCAGTCTCCAGCTCGACCACTTCGCCCGCAACACGTTGGAAGAGATCCAGGCGATCAGCCGTGGGCATTCGCTTGAGCTTGACGTCCGCGGGGACATGCAGGGCGAATGGGACGCTCGGCGCCTGCACCAGGCGCTCTCCAATCTTGTCTTCAACGCCATGAAGTACGGCGTTCGCGATGCTCCCATCCACATCAGTCTGGACGGCACGAGCAAGGATGAATTGGTGCTCGGCGTGCAGAACTCCGGAAAGCCCATCCCTCCAAATCTGATGGCGAGACTCTTTGATCCGCTGGTTCGTCAAGGTGATGAGGACGAGGGTGCCGATTCGCAGGTCGCAGGCGCCAACCTGGGACTTGGGCTGTATGTCGTGCAGCAGATTGCCAAGGCGCACGGAGGCACTGTTGCAGTGACCTCTGACGCTTCCGCAACGCGCTTTGAACTGCGGCTGCCACGCATATCGGTACGTTGAAGCGTTTCTCGCTCAGGGCGCCTTGCCTTTCCGCAAGCGCAGCGAGTTGGTCACCACGCTGAAAGACGACAGGCTCATCGCAAGCGCCGCGATCATGGGTGAGAGCAACCAGCCGGTGAACGGGTACAGCACGCCGGCCGCGAGGGGCACGCCAAGCGCGTTGTAGATGAACGCGAAGCCGAGGTTTTGCCGCATGTTGGCCACGGTGCTCTGCGAGATCTCGCGCGCCCTCGCGATGCCTCGCAAGTCACCCTTCACGAGCGTCACCTGGGCACTGTTCATGGCCACGTCGGTCCCGGTGCCCATGGCGACGCCGACGTCAGCCTTGGCCAGTGCCGGTGCGTCGTTGATGCCGTCGCCAGCCATGCCGACCACGCGCCCCTCGCGTTGCAGCTTCGACACGAGATCCAGCTTGTCGGCGGGCTTGACCTCGCCATGCACTTCGTCGATGCCGAGCTCGCGTGCTACCGAACGTGCAGTGGTCAGGCCGTCGCCGGTGGCCATCACCACCCGCATTCCCGCCTGGTGCAGGCTCTGCAGGGCTTCCGGCGTGCTGGCCTTGACCGGGTCGGACACTGACAGCAGCCCCAGCGCCTGGCCGTCGCGTGCCAGGAACATCACGCTGCTGCCGCGCTGGCGCAGCGCTTCAGCCTGTGCTCGCAACGCGGACACGTCGACGCCGTCCTGCGCCATCAGCGCCGTGTTGCCGAGCGCCAGGCGTTGGTTGTCGACGCGGCCGCGCACCCCGATGCCGGTCGAGGACTCGAAGTCGATGGCTTGCGCGAGCGTCAGCTCCCGGCTCCGGGCGGCGTCGACGATCGCCTGGGCCAGCGGATGCTCGCTGCCCTGGTCGAGCGAGGCGGCGAGGCGCAGCACCTCGTCGTCCGACACACCTGGGACGGCCACGGCCCGCTCGAAGGCGGGCTTGCCTTCCGTCAGCGTGCCCGTCTTGTCCACGATCATCGTGTCGACCTTGCGGAAGTTCTCGATGGCCGAGGCGTCGCGGAAGAGGATGCCCTGAGTGGCGGCACGGCCGGTGGCCACCATGATGGACATCGGTGTGGCCAGCCCCAGCGCGCACGGACAGGCAATGATCAGCACCGACACGGCGTTGATGAGACCGTATTGCCAGCCTTGCTCGCCGCCAAAGAGGCCCCAGGCCAAGAACGACAGCATCGCGATCGCGACCACCACCACGACGAAATAGCCGGCAACGCTGTCGGCCATGCGCTGCATCGGCGCCTTGGAGCGCTGCGCCTGGGCCACCATCTGCACGATCTGCGACAACATGGTCTGCGATCCGACCTTCTCCGAACGCATGATCAGCGTGCCGGAGGTGTTGATGGTGGCGCCGATCACCTTGTCGCCGGGTCGCTTGGTCACGGGCACCGGCTCACCGGTGAGCATCGCTTCGTCAATGGCACTGGCGCCTTCCAGCACCACCCCGTCGACCGGGACCTTCTCGCCCGGCCGGATGCGCAGGCGATCCCCCACGTGCACATGCGTCAGCGGAACGTCCGATTCGGAGCCGTCGTCCTCGATTCGCCTTGCAGTCTTGGGCGCAAGGCCGAGCAGGGACTTGATGGCTGCGGACGTCTGCGAGCGTGCGCGCAGTTCGAGCATCTGCCCGAGCAGCGTCAGCGAGATGATGACCGCGGCAGCTTCGAAGTACACGCCAATCCGGCCATGTGCGACAAAGCTTGGCGGGAAGGCCTGCGGCGCCACGGTGGCCACCACGCTGTAGACGAACGCCGCGCCGGTGCCAATGCCGATCAGCGTCCACATGTTGGGGCTGCGGTGGCGGAAGGACTGTGCACAGCGCACGAAGAATGGCCAACCCGCCCAGAGCACGATCGGCAACGAGAGCACCAGTTCCACCCAGCTCTGCGCCGTGGGTGCCATCCAGCCCAGCCGATGGCCGGCCATGGCCAGCACCGTCACCACGACGGTCAGCGGCAGAGTCCACCAGAAGCGGCGCGTGAAGTCACGCAGCTCGAGGTTGTCATCGTCGGCCGTCGCCTCGGGAATCAGCGGCTCGAGCGTCATGCCGCACTTGGGGCAGTTGCCGGGGTGGTCCTGTCGGATCTCCGGGTGCATCGGGCAGGTGTACACCGTTCCTGCGCTTGGCTCTGGCGGGTGGGGTGGCCGCTCGCCCGGGGCCGTGTGCGCGTGATGGTGATCGTGGTCCATGGTGGGGTCCTACTCCTGACCTGAGGCGGCACGCACCTCAGTGGCAAGTGCCGCAGCAGCCCCCGCCAGGAGCCGCGGCAGACTTTGCGGCATCGCCCGCCTCGACCGGCGTGTAGCCGGCATCCGCGATCGCGGCCTTCAGCTCATGGGCGCTTGCATCGTCGGCATCGATCTCGACGCGCTTGGTGCCGAGGTTGACCGATACGGTGGCATCCGGGTCGACGGCCTTGACGGCCTTGGTGACAGCGCCCACGCAGTGGCCACAGGTCATGTCATTCACGTTGAACACAATCATCGAAAGCTCCATCGGGAAGTGGTGGTGTGATGGAACTGTGAAGCTTCCCACGATGGCAAAGTCCAGCACTTCGTCGAGATGACCATCCAGCGTGTGGTGTCTTGCCCATTGCCCCTGGAACGTCGTTTGCTATTCGTTGGAAACGAGAAGGAGCCATCACATGCTCAAGTGGGCCATCATCTTTTTCATCATCTCCCTCATCGCCGGCTACTTCGGCTTCACGGGCGTCGCCTCGGGCTCGCGCAAGCTCGCCAAGGTGCTGTTCGCCATTGCGCTGGTGATCTTCCTGATCGTGCTGATCTTCGGCGTGCTGCTGGGCACGCTGGTCTTCTGAGCCGACGGCCCACGCTTTGCCAACTTGTCCACGCCCCGCGTCGTGACGCCCTTTGTGTTGCAGCGCCAGCGCCGATAGTGGGAGACACGCCGTACCCGCCTCGCCATGCCCTCGATCGTCCAGGTCTTCTACATCAGCCGCTGTGACCAGAGCGTCACACCCACCGACGTGCACCGCATCGTCGGCATCGATCTCGACGCGCTTGGTGCCGAGGTTGACCGA
>DASWSY010000733.1:0-10114 GCA_036402415.1 Rhizobacter sp.
CCGCGCCGTGCCAAGTGGCTGGAGATCGCCGACCGATTCCCGTCCATGCCGGCCGCGGAGCAGGCCCGCATCCAGAACCGCATGGCGGAGTGGGCCAAGATGACCCCGCGCGAGCGGGGCCAGGCCCGCATGAACTTCCGCGAAGCGCAGCAGGTGCCGGCACAGGAACGCAGGGCCCGCTGGGAAGCCTACAAGGCTCTGCCTCCCGAGCAGCGCCAGCAACTTGCCGCCAAGGCCGTCCCGCCGGCAACCGAACGCAGGCCGAAGACGGCAAAGGCCGCTGAATCGTCCGCTCTCAAGAGCAACGTCGTTCCCAATCCTGCCTACGCTCCCAAGCCGAAACCCGTCGCGCCGACCGTGGCCCAGGCCCAGCCGGGGGCCACCACCAACCTCATCACCAAACGCCCGGTGCCGCCGGCCCATCAGCCCGCCGGCCTGCCGAAAATCGCGGTGACCCCGGGATTCGTCGACCAGTCCACCCTGCTGCCCAAGCGCGGGCCGCAGGGGGCAGCCACCCGGTCCGCGGCGGCATCGACGGCGCCCGACTCTCCTCGCCCATGACCCTTGCCGTGACCGCCACGGGCGGCGCCGGCCTGCAGCAGGCTCCCAGCCTGCGCCGGCGCTTGGCCTGCCTGCTCTACGAGGCCCTGCTCCTGTTCGGCGTTACCCTGGTGTCGGGCTTTCTCGGCACCCTCGTGATGAAGCTTGCGGGCAGGCCGTCTTCGGACGAGTACCACCTCATCATGCAGATCGTGGGCGTCTCGGTGTGGGCGGCGTATTTCGTCTGGTTCTGGACGCGCCGCGGGCAGACCTTGCCGATGCAGACCTGGGGCATCAAGCTCGTCACCAGCAATGGCAAGCACCTGGGCGTGGGCCACGCACTCCTGCGCTACGCGGCCTGCGCGGCCTGGATCGCGCCCGCGGTGCTGCTCGCCAAGCTCAACCACTGGTCGCCGGGCGCCACGATGGCGGCGGTCGGCGTCAACATGGTGGGCTATGCGCTGCTGGCCCTCCTCCACCCGCAGCGTCAGTTCTGGCATGACGTGCTGTGCGGCACACGGCTGGTGACGGTGCCGCGGCCCAGCGCCGCGAGCACATGAAACGTCATGCTCGCCGGGCACAATTGCCGGTCATGAGCAACGTATTCAAGGGCCGGACGGGCCTGGACCGGATCGTCCGCGCCGCAGGTTACTCGTATGACGGCCTCAAGACCGCCTACCTCGGCGAAAGCGCATTCCGGCAGGAAACCTGGCTCGCCGCCGTGCTGATCCCGGCCTCGTTCTGGGTCGGGCGCAACTGGATCGAAGTGGCACTGCTCGCCGGGACCGTCATGCTGGTCATGATCGTCGAGCTCCTGAACTCCGGCATCGAGGCCGTCGTCGACCGCGTGTCATTCGAGTTCCACGACCTGTCGAAGCGCGCCAAGGACCTGGGAAGCGCCGCTGTGTTCCTGTCGCTGCTGTTGTGCGGCGGGGTGTGGGCGGCGGCACTGTGGCACCGGCTGTCATGAGCCGCCTGTCGCTTTGCGTGTACTGCGGTTCTCGGGTCGGCGCGAACCCGCGCTACGCCGAAGCCGCACAAGCTGTCGGCCAGTTGATCGGCGAGCGCGGCTGGCAGCTCGTCTACGGTGGCGGCAACGCCGGCCTGATGGGCGTGGTGGCCAATGCAGCACTGGCAAGTGGCGCTCGTGTGGTGGGCGTGATTCCGCATTCGCTGATGGAGCGCGAACTCGGCCATGCCGGGCTGAGCGAGCTGCACGTGGTGGACACCATGCATCAGCGCAAGCAGTTGATGGCGGAACGCGCCGATGCCTTCCTGGCGCTGCCCGGCGGCATCGGCACCTTCGAGGAGCTGTTCGAGGTCTGGACATGGCGCCAGCTCGGCTACCACGACAAGCCGCTCGGCCTGCTCAACGTCGACGGCTACTACGACGCCCTGCTGTCGTTCCTCGACCAGAGCACCGCCCAGGGATTCGTGCAGCCCGCGCAACGTGTGCTGCTCGAGGCGTCGCACGAGCCGGCCGCGCTCCTCACGCGGCTCGCGCAACTCGCGAGGCACGCGACGGCGCCCGACGACTACCGCAAGATCTAGGCATGAAAAAGCCCGCTCGCAGCGGGCTCTTTCATCAGGCAGGTCGCACTCAGACCGCGGCTTCGTCGGTCTCGCCGGTGCGGATGCGCACCACCTGCTCGACCGGCGTCACGAAGATCTTGCCGTCGCCGATCTTGCCGGTGCGTGCGGCGCGCACGATGGCGTCCACGCAGCGCTCGACGTCGACGTCCTTGACCACCACCTCCACCTTCACCTTGGGCAGGAAGTCCACCACGTACTCGGCGCCGCGGTAGAGCTCGGTGTGGCCCTTCTGGCGGCCGAAGCCCTTGACCTCGGTCACCGTCAGGCCGGTCACGCCCACTTCGGCCAAGGCCTCGCGCACCTCCTCCAGCTTGAAGGGTTTCACGATGGCGGTGATCTGTTTCATGGCGGACTCCGGCAACAAAGGGATGAGGTAGTTTAAGCGCGGAATTTCGATGTGATGGGATAGCGCCAATCTCGCCCGAACGCCCGATGGGTGATGCGGATGCCGACCGGCGCTTGGCGGCGCTTGTATTCGTTGATCTTGATGAGGCGCGTCACCCGCTCGACATCGGCCGGGTCGTACCCGGCGGAGACGATCTCGTCGATGCCCTGGTCTTCTTCCATGTAGCGCTGCAGGATGGCGTCGAGCACCTCGTAGGGCGGCAGGCTGTCCTGGTCCTTCTGGTCGGGGCGAAGCTCGGCCGAGGGCGCTCGCGTGATGATGCGCTCGGGAATGACTTCGCGGCCCTGGGCGTTCTTCCAGTGCGCCAGGCGGTACACGAGCGTCTTGGCCACGTCCTTGATGACCGCGAAGCCGCCCGCCATGTCGCCATAGAGCGTGCAATAGCCGGTCGCCATCTCGCTCTTGTTGCCGGTGGTCAGCACGATGGAGCCGAACTTGTTGGACAGGGCCATCAGGAGGATGCCGCGGATGCGCGCCTGGATGTTCTCTTCGGTAGCGTCTTCCTTCAGGCCCGCGAACTCGTTCGCCAGGCTGTGCCGGAACGACTCGAACATCGGCACGATCGAGATCTCGTCGTAGCGCACGCCCAGCCGCGCGGCCATGTCGCGCGCATCGATCCAGGAAATGTCGGCGGTATAGGGCGACGGCATCATCACCGCGCGCACCTTGTCGGGCCCGAGCGCATCCACCGCCACGGCCAGCACCAGTGCCGAGTCGATGCCGCCGCTCAGGCCCAGCAGCACGCCCGGAAAGCCGTTCTTGCCGATGTAGTCGCGAACGCCGGTGACGAGCGCCCCCCAGGCCTGGGCCTCGATCTCCGGCACGGGAGCGATGGCGCCCGCCACGTTGGTGGCGCTTACCTCGACCATCAACAGCGATTCTTCGAAGAACGGCGCACGTGCTCCCACCCTCCCCGCGGCATCGAGTGCGAACGAGGCGCCGTCGAACACCACCTCGTCCTGCCCGCCGGTCAGGTGTGCGTAGAGCACGGGCATTCCGGTGCTCGCGGCACAGCGGCGCATCTGCTCTTCGCGTTCGGCCACCTTGCCCAGGTGGAAGGGCGAGGCGTTCAGCACGCACAGCACCTGCGCGCCGGCGGCCTTCGCAGCACCGGGCGGCTCGTCGAACCACGCGTCTTCGCAGATGTTGATGCCGAACTTCAGGCCATCGACCTCGATCACCAGCGCGCCGAGCCCCGCGTCGCGCCCCGACGCGAAATAACGCCGCTCGTCGAACACCTGGTAGTTCGGCAACTCGCGCTTGCAGTAGGTGGCGACCACGCGGCCGCCTTCGAGCACCGAGGCCGCGTTGTAGCGCTGCTGCACGGCTTGCGACTTCGACCTAACATCACCGCGCTCGCCCCATTGATGCGGATGCCCCACCACCACATGCAGCCCCGGCAGATCGGCCAGCGCCCGAGCGCATTCGGCGAGTGCCTGCGCGCACGACTGCATGAAGGCCGGCCGCAGCAGCAGGTCTTCAGGCGGATAGCCACACAACGCCAGCTCCGGCGCGAGCACCAGACGCGCACCTTCGGCATGTGCACGCCGCGAAAACTCGACGATCTTGCGTGCGTTGCCGGCCAGATCGCCGACCGTTGCGTTGATCTGCGCGAGCGCAACCTTGACCCTGGCGTTGGATGACATATGCGTGAGGAAAAAAGCTCGAAGAATTATGTCATCCGGGTTCACGACCACCCCGGTCTCGTGGACGCCGCGCAGTGGAACGCCCTGGTCGATCTGCAGCCCAGTGCCATGCCCTTCATGAGGCACGAGTACCTCGTCGCGCTGCACGACTCGCAAAGCGCGGTCGACGAGACCGGCTGGCAGCCGCAGTTCCTCACCCTGCACGACGGCGACACGCTCGTGGGTGCCTGCCCGCTCTACCTCAAGTCGCACTCGTACGGCGAGTACGTCTTCGATTGGGCCTGGGCCGATGCCTACCAGCGCCACGGCCTGCGCTACTACCCCAAGCTTCTGAGTGCCGTGCCGTTCACGCCGGTCCCGGGCCCTCGCCTGCTGGCACGCGATGCCGCCGCGAGGGTGGTACTGCTGCGCGGCATGGTGCAGATCGCCGCCGAGGCCAAGCTCTCGTCGGCCCACGTGCTCTTTCTCGACGAGGCCGACCAGCAGGCCGCGAAAGACGCCGGCTGGATGATGCGCAGCACCGTGCAGTTCCACTGGCAAAACCGCGAGCCGCAGCCGTATGCCGACTTCGCCGAGTTCGCCGCGAGCCTGCAGCGCGAGAAGCGCAAGAAGATCCAGCAGGAACGCCGCAAGGTCGCCGAGGCCGGCGTGAGCTTCACCGCGCTGCAGGGCCGGGCGATCTCAGCGGAGGACTGGGACTTGTTCTACCGCTGCTATCGCCAGACCTACCGCGAGCATCACTCCTCGCCCTACCTCACGCGCGACTTCTTCCAGCGCATGGCCGACACCCTGCCCGACCACTGGCTGCTCTTCGTCGCACGACGAGACGGCCGGCGCATCGCCACGTCGCTGATCGCCATCGACCCCTCGCGCCGCGCGGCCTACGGCCGCTACTGGGGTGCGACGGAGCACGTCTCCTGCCTGCATTTCGAGGCCTGCTACTACCAGCCGCTCGCGTGGTGCATCGCGAACGGCTACCAACGCTTCGAAGGCGGCGCGCAAGGCGAGCACAAGATGGCGCGTGGGCTGATGCCGGTGCAGACCTGGTCGGCCCATTGGCTGGCGCATCCGCAGTTCGCGCATGCCGTGGCCGAATTCCTCTCGCGCGAAGGCGCCGGCGTCGAGGCCTATCTCGACGAGCTGAACGAACGCCGCCCCTTCACGGCTTGAAGTCGCCGGCCACGGCGGTGACGAAGCTCTCGGGCTTCACGTACTTGCGCAGCGCGTCGTTCACCTGCTCCAGCGTCAGGCGCTCCAGGGCGTCGTCGACCCGGCCCGACACGGCGAACGTGCGGTTGAGGTCGAGGTTGCTGGCCAGCGCCGCGGCGAGGTTGCGGTCCTGCGCGCGCGAGAGGCGGCGGAAGGCGAGCAGCCCGCGCTTGCCCTCGGCCAGCTCTTGCGCGGTGAAGCCGGTCTTGAGGGCACGGGCCAGTTCTTCGCCAAAGGCCTTCTCGACCTTTGCCAGGTTCTGCGGCGCGAAGATCGCGCTGCCCTGCCAGGCCGAGTGCGGCTCGTGGGAGTTCCAGCCGATGCTGCTGCGCACGTCGTACGAAAGGCCCTCGGTTTCGCGGATGCGCATCCACAGGCGCGACTGCCCGCCGCCGCCGAGCAGGTAGTTGGCCATCGACAAAGCCGGGTAGTCGGCGTCGAGGTCGTGCAGCGGAACGCTTTGGCGAGTAAGAAGCGTGGCGTTCTGCTTGTCGGGCGCGGCAAGCTGCAGGCGCTGCGGCTTCACCGCGACGAGCGGCCGCGGAATGCGCGTGTACGGCTCGCCGCCCGTCCAGCCCTGGAAGGCCTTGTCGAGCGCGGCGCGCACGGCCGCCGGGTCCATGTCGCCAGCAGCGCCGAACTCGCCGCGCGCGGCGCTGTAGAAGCGCTTGTGGAAGGCCTTGAGCTGGTCGAGCGTCACGGCGTTGACGTCGGCCACCAACTCGTCGAAGGTGCTGACGTAGCGCGTGTCTCCGCGCGGATACGGATTCATCACCCGCGAGACGGCGTTTTCCGCCAGCGCTTCGGGCTCCTTGCGCTGCTCCTCGATGTCGGCCAGCACCTGCCGCTTCAATTCGTCGAGCACGTCGGCAGGAAAGCTCGGGTTGCGCAGCACATCGCCGACGAGGGCGATGGCCTCGGGCAAGGTCTCGCGCCGCGAGGTGAGCCGCACGGTGACCATGCCATCGCCGGCGGCGATGCTCATGTCGGTCCGCAGCACGTCGAGGCGATCCTGGACCTGCTGCCGAGACAGCGTGGCCGTGCCCTTGTCGAGCATCGCAGCCACGAAGGCGGGCACCTCGCCCTGGCCGAACAGCGTCTTCTCATCGCCGAAGCGCAGCGTCAGCACGGCGGTGACGGCACCGCCGCGCGAGGCCTTGGGAAGCACGGCGGCCTTCAGCCCCCCCACCTCGAAACGCTGCGTCAGGCGGTCGATATTGGCAGGAGACGTGTCGAAGGCCTGCACCGCCGAGGCGGCCGCCTGAGGCCGGAAGGTCTTCAATTCGGCCGCAACATCCGCCTTGCGCGGCGCCGGTGCCCGCGCCGGCGCCTCCACCGGCAGGTACGTGCCGAGGGTGCGGTTCGACTGCAGCAGCCGCTCGACCGCCACCCGCTGCACGTCGGCGAGCTTCAAGTCGCGCACGCGGTCGCGCAGCAGGAAGAAAAGACGCCAGTCGCCCTGAGCCACCGACTCGCTGAGCCTCACGCCGACCGTCTCGGGGTTGGTGAAGGCCTGGTCCCAGGCCTTCAGCCACTGCGCCTGCGCGCGCTTCAGCTCTTCTTCGGTGATCGGCTCGCGGGCCACCGACTCCACCGTGGCGAGCAACTCGGCACGTGCACGCTCCAGGTCGACATCGGGCGCGAGCTGCGCACCGTAAATGGTGAAGCCCGGGTCGGCCAGGCCCTGCGAGAACGCATAGGTGCCCGCGGCGAGTTGCCGCGCGGTGAGCCGCTTGTAGAGACGGCCCGAGGGCGTGTCGCCCATCACGAGGTTGAGCACCTCGATCGCGGCGTAGTCGGGGTGTGCCGCGGGCGGCACGTGGTACGCCGCCATCAGCAACGGCACGCCGCCCACGCGCCGCAGCGTGACGCTGCGTTCACCGTCCTGCACCGGGTCGAGCGTGTACTGCGTGGGGAGCTTGCGCGTCGGCTTCTTGAGCTTGCCGAAGGACTGCGCCACCCAGGTCAGCACCTTGGCGGGGTCGAACTTGCCGGCCACGATCAGCGTGGCGTTGTCGGGCTGGTAGTACTGGCGGTAGAAGGCCTGCAGGCGCGGGATGTCGACGTTCTCCACATCGGTGCGCGCGCCGATGGTGTTCTTGCCATAGTTGTGCCACTGGTACATCGTGGCCAGTGTCTTCTCGAAGAGGATGCGGCCGCCGCTGTTCTCGCCCATCTCCATCTCGTTGCGCACCACGGTCATCTCGGTGTCGAGGTCCTTGCGGGCGATGAAGCTGTTGACCATCGCATCGGCCTGCCAGCCGAGGTACCACTTCAGGTTTTCGTCGTTGGTGGCAAAGCTCGCGAAGTAGTTGGTGCGGTCGAACCAGGTGGTGCCGTTGGCGTTGAGGCCGCGCTTGCTGAACTCGGCCAGCGCGTTGCGCGTGGTCGGCGTGCCCTTGAAGAGCAGGTGCTCCAGCAGGTGCGCCATGCCGGTCTCGCCGTAGTTCTCGTGGCGCGAGCCCACACGGTAGGTGATGTTGACGGTGGTCGTCGGCTTCGAATCGTCGGGGATCAGCAGGAGCTGCAGGCCGTTGACGAGGCGGTACTCGGTGATGCCTTCGACCGCCTGCACCCGCGTGACTCCGGCCGGCAGCGTTTGCGCGAGGGCGGGTTGCATCAGCAAGACGAAGACAAGGGCCAGCAATCGATGCAGCATCAACACCTCTCGAATCAGGAAAAGGCAGTGTAGAGCCCGCTCCCACGAGCTGGGTTCCAGGCATGAAAAAGGGAGCCGAAGCTCCCTGTCTTTCGCGGCGTGGCCGTCTTACTTGCCGGCCTTGTAGGCCGCGATGCCGGAGACGATCTCCTGGCGCGCCGACTCGGGGCCTTCCCAGCCCACCACCTTCACCCACTTGCCGGCCTCGAGGTCCTTGTAGTGCTCGAAGAAGTGCTGGATGGCCTTGAGGCGCATCTGGTTGATGTCTTCCGGCTTCTGCCAATGCGTGTAGATGGGCAGAACCTTGTCGATGGGCACGGCGAGCAGCTTGCTGTCGCCGCCGGCCTCGTCTTCCATCTTCAGCACGCCGATGGCACGGCAGGTCACCACCACGCCCGGCGTGAGCGGGAACGGCGTGATCACGAGCACGTCGACCGGGTCACCGTCATCCGAGAGCGTCTGCGGCACGTAGCCGTAGTTGCAGGGGTAGTGCATCGCCGTCGTCATGAAGCGGTCGACGAAGAGCGCGCCGCTTTCCTTGTCGACCTCGTACTTGATCGGGTCGGCGTTCATCGGGATCTCGATGATGACGTTGAACTGCTCGCGCGCCTTGGCGCCGGGGGTGACGTTGTGAAGGCTCATGGATGTCTCGGTGATATGCGCGGGAAAACCCGAAGTGTAGCCGCCGCATCCTGACGCGAGCCCTTCGCGCACACCACGTCGAGCGACCGATGGAAAACACCATGGGCCGTTCGTTGCCAGGGTCATGGCCATCCCGTAGCATGCGCCGCAGACCGGGCCGTACCCCGTCTCCCGGGGTGAAGTAGCGCCAGGCGTGTCTCTCTCGTGTTCGAACAACCGATAAGAGGAGTCCCACTGATGTCGACGAACCTGGCGCTTTACTTTGCGCTTGCCTGTGGCATTGCCGCAGTTCTCTACGGCTTCGTTCAGCGAAGCTGGATCCTGAGCCAGAGTGCGGGCAACGCGCGCATGCAGGAGATCGCAGGCGCCATCCAACAGGGCGCCGCGGCGTACCTGGCCCGCCAGTACCGAACGATCGGCATCGTCGGCGTGGTGCTCGCGGTGCTCATCGGCATCTTTCTCGACGTCACCACGGCCGTGGGCTTCGTCGTGGGCGCGGTGCTTTCGGGCGCGTGCGGCTTCATCGGCATGAACATCTCGGTGCGCGCCAACGTGCGCACCGCGCAGGCCGCGACGCAAGGCATCGGCCCGGCGCTCAACGTGGCGTTCAAGGGCGGCGCGATCACCGGCATGCTGGTGGTGGGCCTCGGCCTGCTCGGCGTGACGGTGTTCCTGCTCTACCTGATGAACAGCGGCAGGCCCGTCGCCGACGGCACGCTGTCGACGCTGCTGAAGCCCCTGCTCGGGTTCGCCTTCGGCTCGTCGCTCATCTCGATCTTTGCGCGTCTGGGCGGCGGCATCTTCACCAAGGGCGCCGACGTGGGCGCCGACCTGGTAGGCAAGGTCGAGGCCGGCATCCCCGAAGACGATCCGCGCAACCCGGCCGTGATCGCCGACAACGTGGGCGACAACGTGGGCGACTGCGCCGGCATGGCCGCCGACCTCTTCGAAACCTACGCCGTGACGCTGATCGCCACCATGGCCCTCGGCGCGCTGATGGTCACGGGCAGTGAGATCAACGCGGTGGTGTTCCCCATCGTCCTGGGCGCCGTGTCGATCATCGCGTCGATCATCGGCTGCAGCGTCGTCAAGGCCTCGCCCGGCATGAAGAACGTGATGCCGGCGCTTTACCGCGGCCTCATCGTCGCGGGCGTGCTGTCGCTGATCGCCTTCTTCTTCGTGGCACGCACCATGTTCCCGGCGCCAGTCGCGCTGGCGGGTGGCGGCACGGTGAGTGCGATGTCGCTGTTCGGCGCCTGCGTGGTCGGCCTGGTGCTCACCGCTGCGATGGTGTGGATCACCGAGTACTACACCGGCACCGACTACAAACCGGTGCAGCACGTCGCGCAGGCCTCGACCACCGGCCACGGCACGAACATCATCGCGGGCCTCGGCGTCTCGATGAAGTCGACGGCCTGG
>DASWSY010000734.1:0-18293 GCA_036402415.1 Rhizobacter sp.
GGCGGGTGTGCTGCACGTGCTGCCCGGCGGTGCCGAGGTGGGCGAGGCGCTGATCACCGACCCCAAGGTCGCGATGATCTCCTTCACCGGATCGGCCGGCGTGGGCCGCCACATCGGCGAGCTGGCCGGCCGGCATCTGAAGAAGGTGTCGCTCGAACTGGGTGGCAGCAACTCGCTGATCGTGCTCGACGACATGTGCAGCGCGGCCGACCTGGATCTGGCCGCCAGCAACATCGCCTGGGGCGCGTGGTTGCACCAGGGCCAGATCTGCATGGCCTCGAACCGCGTGCTGGTGCACGAGTCGATCGTCGAGGCCATCACGCAGCGCCTGGTCGCCAAGGCCACGCACCTGCCGGTGGGCGACGGCGCGAGCGGCCGGGTCGCGCTCGGCCCGCTGATCGACGAGCGCCAGCGAGACCGTGTGCACGCCACGGTGCGGGCGAGCGTGCAGGCCGGCGCGAGGCTGCTCGCCGGCGGCAGCTACGAGCGCCTCTTCTACAAGCCCACCGTGCTGGCCGGCGTGAAGCCCGGCATGAAGAGCTTCGACGACGAGACCTTCGGCCCGGTCGTCAATCTCGTGACCTTCAAGACCGACGAGGAGGCCGTGGCCCTGGCGAACGCCGGCCATGGGGGACTGGCGGCAGCGGTGATCTCGCGTTCGGTGGGCCGTGCGATGGCCATCGGCCAGCAGCTGCGCGCCGGCATGGTCCACATCAACGACCAGACCGTGAACGACGACGCCACCAACCCCTTCGGCGGCCCCGGCATCGCCGGCAACGGCAACTCGCACGGCGGCCCCGGCGACTGGGAGCAGTTCAGCACCTGGCAGTGGGTCACGGTGAAGGACGCGCCGCCGCAGTTCCCGTTCTGAGCACCACTAGGAGACCCCGATGAACTTCCAAGGCAAGACCATCGTCATCACCGGATCCAGCTCCGGCATCGGCGCCGAGACGGCACGCCTGCTGCGCCTGCAGGGCGCACGCGTGATCGGCGTCGACCGCCACGACCCGATGATCACGCTCGACGGCTTCGTGAAGGCCGACCTGTCGGAGCAGGCGGCCATCGACGACGCCGTGCAGCAACTGCCCGAACGCATCGACGCGCTGTGCAACATCGCCGGCGTGCCGGGCACCGCGCCGGTGGACCTGGTGGCGCGTGTCAACTACCTCGGCCTGCGCCACCTCTGCCAGCGTGTGCTCGACCGCATGCCTGCCGGCGGCGCCATCGTCAATATCTCGTCCATCCTCGGCGCCGAGTGGCCGCAGCGGCTCGAGCTGCACAAGGCGCTGGGCGAGACACCGAGCTTCGAGGCCGGCCTCGCGTTTCTCGCCAAGAAGCCGGTGCCCCAGGAGACCTGCTACCAGTACTTCAAGGAGGCGTTGATCGTCTGGACGATCACGCAATCACAGAAGTGGTTCCTGGAGCGCGGCGTGCGCATGAACTGCGTCGCGCCGGGGCCGGTGTTCACGCCCATCCTCGGCGACTTCGTCAGCATGCTCGGCGCCGAGCGCGTGCAGAAGGACGCCCACCGCATGAAGCGCCCGGCGCTGGCCGACGAGGTGGCCCCGGTGGTCGCCTTCCTGTGCTCGGACGCCGCACGCTGGGTCAGCGGGATCAATCTGCCCGTCGACGGAGGGCTGGCCTCGACCTACCTCTGACCCGCCCCGCATCGCATCACCCCCCTTACAAGACGGAGACAACCACCATGCATCGCCTGCTTCGCCAGGCGGTGGCCGTGCTCGCGCTCAGCGCCGCACTGGCCCCTGCCGCCCACGCCGACCTCAAGATCGGCGTCAACCTCTCGCTGACCGGCCCGCTGTCCTCGCTCGGCCTGCCGATCCAGAAATCGCTCACGCTGTGGCCCGACAGGATCGGCGGCGAGAAGGTCGTGCTGACGGTGCTCGACGATGCGTCCGACGTCACCGCCGCGGTGAAGAACACGCGGCGCTTCGTCAGCGAGGACCGTGTCGACGTGCTGCTCGGCTCCTCGGGGGTGCCGGCGGTGCTGGCCATGGTGCCGGTGGCGGCCGAGGCGAAGACGGTGCAGCTTGCCTTCGCACCCGCGCCGAGGCCCGGCGGCCAGGACGACTGGACCTTCACGCTGCCGCAGCCGGTATCGCTGATGGCCGACGCCGTGGCCCGGCGCATGGTCGGCGACAAGGTGCGCAAGGTCGCCTTCCTCGGCTGGAACGAGGGCTACGGCGAGATGTGGCTGCAGGCCTTCACGACGTCGGCCAGGAAGGAGGGCCTGGAGATCGTGGCCACCGAGCGCTTCGCACCGCCCGACACCAGCGTCACCCCGCAGGCGCTGAAGGTCATCGCCGCGAGGCCCGATGCGGTGCTGATCGTGGGCGCGGGCTCGGCGGCCGCGATGCCGCAGATCAACCTGCGCGAGCGCGGCTGGACGGGGCCGGTCTACCAGACGCACGGCGCGGCCTCGCCCGACCTCATCCGCGTGGGCGGCACGAAGATGAACGGCGCCATCCTGCCCGCCGGGCCGGTGCTGGTGGCCGAGCAGTTGACCGATGCCAACCCCATCAAGACCGTGGCGCTCGACTACGTCAGCGGCTTCGAGAAGACCTACGGCGCCAACAGCCGCACGCAGTTCGGCGCCCATGCACACGATGCGCTGAAGGTGCTGCAGCGCATCGTGCCGGTCGCGCTCAAGCGGGCCAAGCCCGGGACGCCGGCCTTCCGCCAAGCGCTGCGCGACGCACTCGAGGCCGAGAAGGAGATCGTCGTCTCGCACGGTGTCCTGAACTACTCCCCGAGCAACCACACCGGCTTCGACGAACGAGCGCGGGTGATGCTGAAGATCGACAACGGCCGCTTTCTGCTGATCGACTGATCGGCTCATGCCAGGGGAACCCGACATGCTGGACCTTCAACTCGCCGCAATGATGAATGAGGTGCAGGCCGCCGGCCTGCCCGATCTCGCCGACCTGCCGCCCGAAGCCTGCCGCGGGTTGTACCGCCAGATCCTCGCCGCGGCCGACATGCCGCCGGCCGACGTGGCGGTGGCCGACCGCCGCACCGATGGCCTGCACCCGGTGTCAGTGCGCGTGTACAGCCCACGCGTCCGCTCGGGGTCCCGCCCCGTCATCGTCTACTACCACGGCGGCGGCTACGTGCTCGGCGACCTCGACGGCTACGACAAGGTCTGCCGTCAGTTGTGCAGCGACAGCGACGCCATCGTCGTCTCGGTGGACTACCGGCTCGCGCCCGAGCACCCGTTCCCGGCCGCCGTCGACGACGCGTGGCAGGCCCTGCGCTGGGTGGCGCGCCACGCGCAAGCGCTCGGCGCCGATCCGGCCCGATTGGCGGTTGCGGGTGACAGTGCCGGTGCGGTGCTCGCCACCGTGATGTGCCTCATCGCCCGCGACGCCGACGGCCCACGCGTGGCCTTCCAGGCACTGCTCTATCCGCCGGCCGCGGGTGGCCATGCGGGCGAGTACCCCTCGCACCAGCAGCACGCCGCCGGCCCCACGCTGACGCTGCGCACCATGCAGTACTTCAGCCGGCACTATTTCGGCCCCACCGGCATGGCGCCCGATTTCCGCGGCGCGCCCTTGCGGGCGCCCGAGCTCGGCGGCTTGCCGCCGGCGCTGCTGCTGGTGGCGGGGCACGACCCCTTGCGCGACGAAGCCCTCGCGTACGGCCGTGCCTTGCTCGCGGCCGGCACGCCCACCACCGTCGTCGAGTTCCCCGGCCTGGCCCACGGCTTCATCAGCATGGCCGGCAAGATCGGATCGGCGCGCCTGGCGCAGCGTCTCTTCGCCCAGGCCTTGCGGGAGAGGCTCGCGGCCTGCGACATCCCGGGGTAGCCCGTGCGGCGCCCGGCCATCGTCGGCCGGGCAGAATGCCGCCGGCCATGCACCGCTATTCCTTCCGCCAGCTCCTGCTGGTCGCCTTCCTGCTGATCGCCGCGCTCTTGAGCGCCGCGTCGCTGCGCGGGCTCTTTACGCTGGAGCAACTGCTGCGGCAGAGCAGCGAAGGCGCGCGCCGTGCCGTGGCGCACACCGCCGATGCGCAACTGCTCGCCGAGCGCACGGTCGCGATGGAGCGCTCGGCGCGCCAGTACCTCGTGCTCGAAGACCCGGTGCTGCGCCAGCGCTTCGAGGAGGCCGGCCGCGATGCGCGCGACGCGCTCAAGCGCCTGGCCGACAACCTGGTCTCGGCCAACCTCGCGGCCGAATGGCGCTCGCACGAATCGGGCATCGAGGCGCAGCTCAAGGGCACGCCCGCCGACCTGCGCGAGCGCGAGGCCTCGATCACCACCGCCTTCCGCGAGCTCGAGAGCATCAACGACACCATCGCCAACGAAGTGCGCAAGACCACCGAGCAGCGCAACCAGGTGCTGATGGACGAGCTGGAGGCCGGCCGTGCCGAGCTGGGCCGGCAGATGCTGATCGCGATCGCCGTGGCCGTGGTGCTGGCCTTCTTGTTCGGCTGGTGGCTTGCGCGCCCGCTCAAGCGCCTGGAGCAGGCGGTGGTGGGCCTGGGCGAAAACCGGCTCGACCAGGCGATCGAGATCCGCGGCCCATCCGACGTGCGCCTGCTCGGCCGCCGCCTCGAATGGCTGCGCCTGCGCCTGGCCGAGCTCGACTCCGACAAGTCGCGCTTCCTGCGCCACGTGTCGCACGAGCTGAAGACGCCGCTCGCCGCCCTGCGCGAAGGCGTGTCGCTGCTGGAAGAGGGCGTGACGGGCACCCTGAGCGACGACCAGAAGGAGGTCGCGCGCATCCTGCGCCAGAACACCGCGCTGCTGCAGAGCCAGATCGAGGACCTGCTGCGCTTCAACGCTGCCGCCTTCGAGGCGCGCAAGCTCGTGCGCCAGCGGGTCGAGCTGGTCGGCCTGATCCGGGACCTGGTGGCGCGCCAGCGCCTGCAGTGGCAGGCGCGCCAGTTGGCGGTGAAGGTCGAGGGCGGGCCGCTGTGGGCCGAAGTCGACCCCGACAAGCTGGGAACCGCGCTCGGCAACCTGCTCTCCAACGCCATTCGGTTCAGCCCGACGGGCGCTACCATCCGTCTGGCCGTGACCCGCGTGCCGGGCCGTGCCTGCATCGACATCGTGGACCAGGGCCCCGGCGTCGCCGCGGCCGACCGGGCCCGCGTCTTCGAACCCTTCTACCGCGGCGAGCGCCAGCCGAGCGACGCGGTGCGCGGCACGGGCATCGGCCTGTCGATCGTGCACGAATACATCACCGCCCACGGGGGTGTGGTCGAACTGCAGGACGACGCCCCCGGCGCCCACTTTCATATCGAATTGCCGCATGCGCGTTGAATCTGTCTTCGGTCTGTCGTCGAGCCTCGTGGCGGTGCTGCTGCTGCAGGGCTGCATGGCGCTGCAGCCCAAGCCTGCCCCGGCCCCCCGGCCGGCGCCGGTCGAGGCGCCCGCTCCACCGCCCCGCGTCGTGGTCGTGCCGGCACCGCCGGCGCAGCCCGAGCCCGCCGACGTGGCCGCACGGCGCCTGCTGGCCTACCACGAGCAGATCCGGCAGCTCTCGCCGCCGGACCTCGCCAACGAGATCAACCGCCTGAACGCGGCCGTGTCGGCCACGCCCACCGCCGCGCCGCCCGACGTGGTGCTCGAACTGGCGCTGGCGCTCGCGCAGCAGCGCAACGGCGGCGACGTGGCGCGTGCCGTGGCCCTGCTGGAGCCGATCACGAAGTCGAGTGCGCCGGAGCTCGCGCCGTGGCAGCCGCTGGCGCGCCTGCTGCTCGGCCGCGTGCTGGAGCAGCGCCGGCTCGAAGACGCGCTCAACCGCGAGGTCGCCCGCAACCGTGACCAGCAGCGCACGCTGCAGCAGCTCAACGAGAAGCTGGAAGCGCTCAAGGCCATCGAGCGCAGCATGGCCAACCGCCCGACCGGCGGAGGGCCGCCGCCGGCCTCGCCCCCGGCCGCGCCCGGTACCGCGCCGGCGCAGCCCCCCGCGGCGCCCAAGGCGCCCTGAACGACACGGGCGACGCCATGGCCAACCTGCTGCTCGTGGACGACGACCCCGACCTGCTGAAGCTGCTCTCGATGCGGCTCAGTGCCGCCGGTCATCGCGTCACCTCGGTCGAGTCGGCCGAAGCGGCGCTCACGCAGCTGGCCGTCGCGCGGCCGCAGCTCGTGGTGAGCGACGTGCAGCTCCCCGGCCGCGACGGCCTGGCCCTCTTCGACGAGATCCACGCGCGCCACCCGGCCTTGCCGGTGATCCTGCTCACCGCGCACGGCACCATCCCCGACGCCGTGGACGCCACCGCGCGCGGCGTCTTCAGCTACCTCACCAAGCCCTTCGACGGCAAGGCGCTGCTCGACAAGGTCAACGAGGCGCTGGCGCTCGCCGCGCCGCCGGTCGACGCCGCGAGCGGCAACGAGGGCTGGCGCGAGGCCATCGTCAGCCGCTCCAACCGCATGGCCGAGCTGCTGACCGAGGCCAAGATGGTGGCGGCGTCCGACGCGAGCGTGCTGATCCGCGGCGAGAGCGGCAGCGGCAAGGAGCTGCTGGCCCAGGCCATCCACCGCGCCAGTCCGCGCGCGGCAAAACCCTTCGTCGCCGTCAACTGCAGTGCGATCCCCGAGGCGCTGCTCGAATCCGAACTCTTCGGCCACGTGAAGGGCTCGTTCACCGGCGCGGTGGCCCACCACACCGGCCTCTTCGTCGCCGCCGACGGCGGCACGCTCTTCCTCGACGAGATCGGCGACATGCCGCCCGCCCTGCAGGTGAAGCTGCTGCGCGTGCTGCAGGAGCGCTCGGTGCGGCCGGTGGGGGCCACGCAGGCGGTGCCGGTCGACGTGCGCATCCTCTCGGCCACGCACCGCGACCTCGACGCCGCGATGGCGCAGGGCCAGTTTCGCGAAGACCTCTACTACCGGCTCAACGTCGTCTCGCTGCACCTGCCCACCCTCGGCGAGCGGCGCGAGGACATCCCGCTGCTGGCCAACCACTTCCTCGCGAGGCTCACGCAGAAGTACGACAAGCGCCTCACCGGCTTTGCGCCCGATGCGATGAAGGCGCTCACCACCGCGAGCTGGCCAGGCAACGTCCGGCAGCTTCACAACGTGGTCGAACAGGTCTGCGCGCTGACCACCACGCCGCTGATCCCGCTGACCCTGGTGCAACGTGCACTGCGGGTGCCAAGCGTGGAAGTGCTCACCTATGCGCAGGCGCGCGAGCGCTTCGAGCGTGACTACCTCGTGGGCCTCCTGAAGCTCACCGACGGCAACGCCGCCGACGCGGCACGCCTGGCCGACCGCAACCGCACCGAGTTCTATCGGCTGCTGCAGCGGCATGGCCTCACCCCGGGCCAGTTCAAGGCCGAGCCTCCGGCGTCGGAGTAGTTGTCGCTGCCCGGAGACAGGGCGCGCACTCAACAAAATCAAGCACTTGCAGGCCATCGCGTGAAGAGTTGTCGCTGAGCGGCGACAAAAACGAGGTGTTTTCGACGCCTTTCGCGTGCAGCGCAGCATCCGGGTCGGTTTTGCGCACCCAAGTGCTTGATTCACAAGCCTTTTTATGAAGTGGCACGGGCGTTGCCAACAGAGGCTCGCAGCCCATGTTCGGGCTGTGCCTCTGTTCAACGACACCCCGCGCCTTTGTTCCTCGCCCTCACCCTTCTTGCGCCCACGACCTCGGGCGTTCGCCGCACGGCGACACGTGCGCTGCTGCTCTTCGTCCTGGCCGTGCTGTGCGTCTGGGACGCCCGCGCCTTCGGCTTCGACGACGTGGCCGAGCGCGCCCGCCAGCTCGCCGCCAAGCCCTACGTCGCACCGAAGGAGCAGCTTCCGGCCGAGCTGAAGGCCCTCGACTACGACGGCTACCGCGACATCCGCTTCAAGCCCGAGCGCGCGCTCTGGAAGAAGGAGGGCCTGCCCTTCGAGCTGGCCTTCTTCCACCTCGGCAAGTTCCAGACGCTGCCGGTGCAGGTCCACGAGATCACGCCTCAGGGCGTGCGCCACATCGCGTTCGACCGGAACGACTTCGACTACGGGAAGAACAAGCTGTCGCCGGCGAAATGGGGCGACCTCGGCTTTGCCGGCTTCCGCGTGCACTACGCGCTCAACAACCCGGCCTACAAGGACGAGCTGGTGGTCTTCCTCGGCGCGAGCTACTTCCGCGCCTTGGGTAAGGGCCAGCACTACGGCCTGTCGGCCCGCGGCCTGGCGATCGACACGGTGGGCGGCAGCGGCGAGGAGTTCCCGCGCTTCAGCGAGTTCTGGATCGAGCGGCCTGCGCCCGGCGCGACCTCGCTCGTGATCCATGCCCTGCTCGATTCGCCGCGCGCGGCCGGCGCCTACCGCTTCACGCTGCGCCCCGGCGACACCACCGTGGCCGACGTGCAGGCGCGCCTCTTCCTGCGTGCTGGCGTGGCCACCCTGGGCATCGCGCCCCTCACCAGCATGTTCCACCATGGCGAGAACACGCCCCGGGTGGCCGACTTCCGCCCCGAGGTGCACGACTCAGACGGCCTGATGGTCGCGTCGGGTGACGGCAAGGGTGGTGTCGAGTGGCTGTGGCGCCCGCTGCTCAACCCCAAGCGCACGCTCGTGACCTCGTTCGCGTCGAAGGAGCCCAAGGGCTTCGGCCTGATGCAGCGCGACCGTGCCGCGGCCAACTACGAAGATCCCGAGGCGCAGTACCACCAGCGTCCGAGCGCGTGGGTCGAGCCGGTGGGGAACTGGGGCCCCGGCCGTGTCGAGCTGATGCTGCTGCACACGCCCGACGAGACGGACGACAACGTCGTCGCCTACTGGGTGCCCGAGAAGGCGCCGGCACCGGGCCAGCCCTTCGACTTTGCCTACCGCCTGCACTGGCAGGGCGAGCAGCAGCAGCGCCCGCCTGCGGGCTGGGCGGTGCAGAGCCGCCTGGGCCACGGCTTCATCGACCGCAAGGCCAGGCGCGACCCCAACGAAGTGCAGTACGTCGTCGACTTCGACGGCCCCGCGCTGCGCAACCTGCCGGCCGATGCGCCGGTGAAGGCGGTGGTCAGCAGCAATGCCGCCGGCCGCATCGTCGAGCGCAACGCCTACCGCAACCCGCTCACCAACACCTGGCGCATGACCGTGCGCGTCACCCGTCTCCAGCCCACCCAGCCGGTGGAACTGCGAGCCTTCCTCCAGAACGGCGACCACGCCCTGACCGAAACATGGACCAACATCATTCAGCCGGATTGAGCACTACCGCAGCGCCCGGCCGCAGCACGCCTGCCATGCTCCGGGGGTCCATGGTCGCGCGACCGTGGCGCGGCTTCTGGCGCAGCCTGGGCGACCGCCTGACCGGGCGGCCCTCGGACATCCCGGCGCCGCCCGCGCGCGAGCCGCAGGCCTGGGAGCAGGCCGCGAAGCTGCGCCGGCGTGTGCTGATGCTGCTGGTGCTGCTGTCGGCGGCCGGGGCGACCACGCTCCTGTCCAACATGCTGCCGAGCGACCAGACCGGCGTGGCCCGCGCGGTGCAGGTCGGCCTCTACGGCCTGCTCTTCGCCTGGGTCTCCGCCGGCTTCTACACCGCGATGATGGGCGCCTGGGTGCTGTGGCGGGGTGACCCGCATGCGATGTCGGCCGCGTCGATCGGCCATGCGCCGATCCACCGCGATGCGCGCACCGCGATCGTCATGCCCATCTGCAACGAGAACGTGGCCTCCGTCTTTGCCGGTTTGCGCGCGACCTGCGAGTCGCTCGCCGCCACCGGCGCATCGAGTCTGTTCGACGTCTACGTGCTGTCGGACACCAGCGATCCTGAAATCCGCGCGGCCGAGCTGGCCGCGTGGGGCCAGCTGCGCCACGAGTGCGGCTCGGCGGGTCGCATCTACTACCGCTGGCGCCAGCGCCGCACCAAGCGCAAGTCGGGCAACGTGGCCGACTTCTGCCGCCGCTTCGGCCGCCTCTACCGCTACATGGTCGTGCTCGATGCCGACAGCGTGATGAGCGGAGACTGCCTGGTGAAGCTCGTGCGCCTCATGGAAGCGCACCCCAGCGCCGGCATCATGCAGACCGCCCCGCAGGCCTGCGGCCTCGACACCGTGCATGCCCGCTCGCAGCAGTTCTCGGGCCGTGTGGCCGGCCGGCTCTTCACCGCCGGCATGTCGTACTGGCAGCTCGGCGAGTCGCACTACTGGGGGCACAACGCAATCATCCGCGTCGAGCCCTTCATGAAGCACTGCTCGCTCGCGCCGCTCAAGGGCCATGGCGGCCTGTCGGGCACGCTGCTGTCGCACGACTTCGTCGAAGCCGCGCTGATGCGCCGCGCCGGCTACCACGTGTGGCTGGTGCACGACCTGCACGGCAGCTACGAGCAGCAGCCGCCCAACCTGATCGAGGAACTGCAGCGCGACCGCCGCTGGTGCCAGGGCAACCTGCAGAACGCGCGCCTCATCGCCGAGCCCGGCCTGCACGGCGTGCACCGCGCGATGCTCGGCACCGGCGCGATGGCCTACCTCTCGGCGCCGCTGTGGCTGGCCTCGGTGCTGGTCGGTGCGGGGCTGTGGCTCTTCGGCGAGCGGCCACTGCTGGGTGGCGCGCTGCCGATGGAGATCGCGGGCCTCTGGGCCGTGACCGTGATGATGCTGATGCTGCCGCGCGTGATGGGCGTGGCGGTGATCGTCATGTCGAACCAGCAGCGGCGCTACGGCGGCACGAAGGCGCTCATCCGTGGGGCCGCGCTCGAAGCCGGCCTCTCGGCCCTGCAGGCGCCGGTGCGCATGCTGGCGCACACGCTCTTCGTGGTGGTCGCGCTCACCGGCCTTAAGCTCGACTGGAAGTCGCCTCCGCGCGAAGCCAACGACATCGGCTGGCGCGACGCCGTGCAGCGCTTCGGCCCGGCGACCGGCGTCGTCGCGGCCGGTGCTGCCGCCGTGCTCGTGCTGCAGCCCGAGATCACGCTGTGGCTCGCGCCGATGGCCCTGCCGCTGCTGCTGGCCGTGCCGCTCGCGGTGCTCACCAGCCGCTCGGGGCTGGGGCAACGCCTGCTGGCGAACCGGCTCCTGCTGATCCCCGAGGAGCACAGCGCCCCGCCGGTGCTGCGCCGCGCCTGGGCCTATGCCAAGCGCGCCAATCCGGCGCCGCAATGGCGCGATGCGCTCACCGACCCCTGGCTCTTCGACGTGGTGCGCGGCGCGATGGGCCCGCGCAACACGAGCTGGGGCACGCGCGGCAAGGCACGCAAGCTGATGTTCAGCAGCCTGCTTGCGAACCAGGACACCGAGCAGCTCAGCGCCGAGCACCGCATGCGCTTGCTCAGCGAACCGCAGAGCATCGTGCGCGTGCGCGATCAGCTAGCGGCGAATGCGAACCAGATGCGCGCGAGCTGGCGCGATGGTGAGGAAGTGGAACCGTTGCGGGCCTGATCACAGCCCCTCGACCGGCGGGTACGCCGGTCGATCCCCCGAGGGGATGGCGGGCCGGCTTGGAGCGGCCCGGCGTTCGGCCCGCGGGCTCAGGCGGCGGCCCGCGCTGCGCGTGGGGTGCCGCTGAAATGCCGTGTCCATGCGCGCCGAAGCTGCAGGTCTGAACTGAACCCTGCCGCCTCCGCCGCACGCGTCACGCTCGCGCCACGCTGCAAGGCCTGGCGCGCCCGCTCCAGGCGGATCTTTTCGACGTAGACCATGGGCGACACCGTCGCGTGCTCGGCGAAAAGCCGCAGCAGGTGGCGGCTCGTCACGTGGGCCGCGTCGGCCAGCGACTCGAGCGTCCACTCGGCCTCGGGCCGCTCGCACACCGCGTCCTGCGCGCGGTGCAGTGCCGGGTGCAGGTGGTGCCGGTGCGCGAGCAGCGGTGAAAGCTCCGGGTCCTGCGGCGTGCGGCGCAGGTAGACCACCATCGTCTTGGCGACCGCCGCGGCCAGCGCATCGCCGCAGGTCTCGGCGATCAGGTGCAGCGCGAGGTCGATGCCGGCCGTGACGCCGGCGCTCGACGCCACGTGGCCGTCGACCACGAAGACGCGGTTGTCGACCACCTCGGCCGCCGGTGCCAGGGCGCGCAGCATGTCGAGGTACTCGTGGTGCGTGGTGCAGCGCTGGCGGTCCAGCAGCCCGGCGCGCGCGGCCATCAGCGTGCCGGCGCAGACGGTGAGCAGTCGGTGCGGAGTGTCGGGGGCCGTGAGCAGCGGCCGCATGTCGCGCCGCAGCCAGTCGATGGTGCTGCGGCTGGCCCCGTCGGGTGTGCGCAGCGTGTCGCTGCTCTGGCCGACGAGCAGCACCCAGGTCGGGCGCGGCAAGGTCTTCGGCAGGGGCTCCAGTTGCGCGAGCGGCAGGCCCACCGAGGTCGTCGCTTCGGCGCGTGGGCCGGCGAAGCGCAGGCGAAAGCGGGCCGCCTCGCCTTGCCGTTCGAGCTGCTGGTTGGCCAGCCGAAATGCTTCGGCCGGGCCGGCCACGTCCAGCAGCAGGCTGCGGGGCGGTACGACGACGAGCACGTCGATCATCGGCTCACGCGGCGCGCGCCAGCGCCTGCTCCACGGTGCAGATGGTCGCGAAGCGGCCCGCCAGCACGGCGGCGGTGCGGGCCACGATGTCGGCGCTCCTGAAGGTGGAGCCGTCGGGATACGGCAGGTCGAAGGTCAGCGTGGCCTCGGGCACGAAGTCCACCTCGTAGCCTTCGTCGTTGGCGTGGCGCGTGGTGGTCTCGCAGCACTGCTCGGTGCGGATGCCGCTCACGATGAGGCGGTGGATGCGCTGCTGCTTCAGCCACACCGGCAAGCCGGTGCCGACGAGCGCGCTGTGCCGGTGCTTGTGGAACTCCGCCGCGGCCTCGTAGCGGGCCAGCCCGTCGAGCGGGCGCACATGGCCCGAGGCGAGAGAGAACGAGGCGTCGCCGTCGACGTGCAGGATGCGCACGATCGGCACGCCACGCGCGATGCAGCCGTCGATCAGCGCGTTGCTGCGCGAGAGAAAGGCGTCGAGGTGCTCGTCCTGCCAGTAGGGGCGGTGGCGGAAGGATTCCTGCACGTCGATGACGAGGAGTGCGGTGTTCATCTCAGCGGGCCTCCGGCGCGATGCCTTGGAGCCGGGCGACGAGCTGCGCATGCGCCGCCAGGTCGACGGGCCGGTGCTTCACTTTCGTGGTCGCCGGGTAGGCGCCGAGGAAGTTGCCGCCCTTGCGGTCCTGCGCCGGCCGCACCGGCCGCGTGCTGAAGTTGCCGCCGCAGTTGGGGCAGACGTCGTGCAGCAGCCCGGTCGCGCAGTCGCGGCAGAAGGTGCATTCGAAGCTGCAGATCATCGCGTCGGTCGCCGCCGGGGGCAGGGCTTTCGCGCAGTGTTCGCAGACGGGTCGCAGGTCGAGCATCGGTGTCTCCGGTCGGGGAATGATGCCGCAAGCGTAGGACGGGGTGTCAGTTCTGTCGCCGCAGCGCCCGACGAGAAACGATCAGTTCCGGACAAGCCCTTCCACGCCCTGCGCCGCCGCCGCCATGGCCTGCGCGACGACCTGGTGCTTCCACGCGTCGGTGTCGGTGTAGAAGGCGTCGCGCATCTGCTGCTTGATGCGGGCACCGTGCGTGGCGCGGTGCTCGGGGTGGATCTCCAGCCACTGCTCGGCGCGCAGCGCCTGCAGCGTCCTGAGCAGCGGCTGGGTGCCGTATTCGAGCGCGATGCCGGTGTACTCGGCCTGCGGGCACTCCTGCAGCGCGGCCAGCCACATCATCCCGGTGATGGGCGCGGAGCTGGAGCTGCCGTCGTAGATGGAGGTGATGTGCGGGCCCCACCAGGCGCGGGCGCGGGCCAGCATCGTGGCGTCGTTCGGGCCGGCGTAGATGCGCTCGCCGACGCCGCTCTTGCCGAGCCCGGTATGCAGGTCGATCCAGGCGAGGCGCTCGGCGCGGCCACCGTGCTCGCGCAGTGCCCGCCGCACCGCCTGCTGGCTCCAGGTGGGCGCCTGGCCGCCGTAGAAGAGGCCCGTCGGATGGCGGTACTGGCCGACCGAGACGGCCGACTGCAGCCGGCGCACGCCGCGTGTCACGAGCACGCGCAGCAGTGCGAGGTGGTTGGCGAGTGTCGGCGGCCAGGTGGGGGGCACCAGCAGGTGCGCGATCTCGTCGTAGGCCGGGTTCTGCGGCAGCGGCGCGTCGAAGTCCTGGAAGTTGCGGTTCAGGTCCACGTTCTCGTGCGTGACACGGCGCCACCACGAGAAGCCATAGGGGTTCAGTGCGTGCAGGTAGACCACGGCGACACCCGCATCGTGCGCCAGGTCCTGCCAGTGCGGATCGCGCAGCATCGCCACCTGGATGCCCGAGCCGCAGAAGCCTTCGACGCCGTGGCAGCCGCTGCTGACGAGCAGCACCCGCTTGGCGTCGAGCGGGCCGTCGCGCACGATGTCGAGGGCGAGCGTTTCGCCATCACGGCCGCGCAGCGGGTGCACCTCGCTGTGCACGTCGAGGTGCGCCGACTCGGCGGCCTCGAGAAACCTCTCGCGTGCGGACGCGTAGGTCTGCGCGAAGGAGCGCGTGACCTCGTCACCCATGACGGGCGGTCAGGGCCTCGGCGTGGCCAGCCACTTGTGGGCCAGCCGCACCCACAGCGTGGCGCCGAGCGGGATCAGTTCGTCGTTGAAGTCGTAGCTCGGGTTGTGCAGCATGCAGGGCCCGAGGCCGTGGCCGCCGATGCGGTGGCTGCCGTCGCCGTTGCCGATGAGGAAGTAGCAGCCGGGCTTCTCTTGCAGGAAGTAGCTGAAGTCTTCGGCACCCATGGTGGGCTCGAACTCCTCGACGCCTTCCGGCCCCACCACCTCGGCCATCACCTCGCGCACGAAGGCGGTCTCGGCCGGGTGGTTGATGGTGGGGGGGTAGTTGCGCATGAACTCGAACTCGCATTCGGCGCCGAAGGCCGCGCAGGTGTGCTCGGCCACCTCGCGCATGCGCTGCTCGAAGAGGTCGAGCAGCTCCAGCGTGAAGGTGCGCACCGTGCCTTCCATCACGCAGGAATCGGGCACCACGTTGGTCGCCTCGCCCGTGTGGATCATCGTCACCGAGATCACGCCCGGGTCGATGGGCCGCTTGTTGCGCGAGACGATGGTCTGGAAGGCCTGGACGATCTGGCAGGCCACCGGTACCGGGTCGACGCCGAGGTGCGGCATGGCCGCATGCGAGCCCTTGCCGCGGATCACGATCTTGAACTCGTTGCTCGACGCGAAGCAGGGCCCGTTCTTCACCGCGAAGTGGCCGACCGGCATGCCGGGCCAGTTGTGCGCGCCGAAGATGGCTTCCATCGGGAAGCGCTCGAAGAGGCCGTCCTTGATCATCTCGCGCGCGCCACCACCGCCTTCTTCGGCCGGCTGGAAGATCAGGTAGACGGTGCCGTCGAAGTCGCGGTGTTTCTCGTTCGAGAAGTGCTTGGCCGCCGCCAGCAGCATCGCGGTGTGGCCGTCGTGGCCGCAGGCGTGCATGCGGCCGGGGTGCTGGCTCGCGTGCGGGAAGGTGTTGTGCTCGGTGATGGGCAGGGCGTCGATGTCGGCGCGCAGGCCGACGGCACGGGTGCTGTTGCCGCGCGTGCCTTTCACGATGCCGACGACGCCGGTGGTGCCGAGGCCGCGGTGGATGGGGATGCCCCAGTCGGTGAGCGCCTTGGCGATCACGTCGGCGGTGCGCTTCTCCTCGAAGCACAGCTCCGGGTGGGCGTGGAGGTCACGCCGCAGCGCGGTGACGGCGGCGGCGTCGGCGAGGATGGATTCGATCAACTGCATGCCGGGCTCCTGGAAGGACGGATCAGTGTACTGACCCGCCATGGAGCTTGCGGCGGTGCGGTTAACGGCGGACCTTGCCGTCTTCGGTCAGCATCGAGAGCTCGACGAAGTGCGATGCGACGTGGTCGCGTGCGCCGAAGCTCACGTTGAAGCCGCCCAGGTTGAGGTTCTGGATCGACTCCATCGCGGTGATGAACGACTCGCGCGTGGGGTTGCGGCCGGCACGCTTGAGGCCTTCGGCGAACACCTTGGCGGCCACGTAGCCCTCCATGCTGGAGTAGTTGGCGTTGGCATCGCCGCCGGCCTTGGCCACGGCGTCGAGGTACTCGCGCGAGAGCGGTGCAGTGGTGCTGAAGGGCGAGGGCATCACCTGGCTGATCATGATGCCGCGTGCGTCGCGGCCGAGTTCGTCGGCCAGGGCCTGG
Organism: Rhizobacter sp.; assembly: GCA_036402415.1. Classification (GTDB taxonomy): domain Bacteria; phylum Pseudomonadota; class Gammaproteobacteria; order Burkholderiales; family Burkholderiaceae_C; genus Rhizobacter. Next base: position 16,078 of record DASWSY010000734.1, read on the forward strand.
GTGCCCACGAAGGACACGTTGTAGAAGGTGCCGCCGTAGCCGGCCTTGCGGGCTTCGCGGATGAAGGCCGCGGCCGACTTGTAGGCGGTGATCTGGACCACCGCCTCGGGCTTGGCCCCGGCGATGGTCTTGACCGCCGCGGCCACGTCGACGGTGTTGCGCTGTACGGTGCCGGTGGCCACGGGTGCGAGGTTCATCGCCTTGAGGGCTCGGTTCACGCCGTCGAGGCCGGCCTTGCCATACGCGTCGTCCTGGTAGAAGACGGCGATCCGCGTGAGGCCCAGCGAGGTGAGCTGCTTGACGATCAGCGCGGTTTCGTCGAAGTAGGAAGCGCGCACGTGGAAGACGTTGCGGCTGAAGGGCTCGCGAAGCGACTCGGCGCCGGTGAAGGGCGCAAAGAACACGGTGCGGTGCTCCTGCACCACGGGCATCGCGGCCAGGCAGGTGGGCGTGCCGACGTAACCGAAGAGCGCGAAGACGTTGTCCTTGTCGATGAAACGCTCGGTGTTGGCCTTGCAGCGCTCGGGCTCGTAGCCGTCGTCCAGCGTGCGCAGCTCGATGGTGTTGCCGTTCACGCCGCCGGCCGCGTTGAGCGCGTCGAAGTAGATCTTGGCGCCGCGGTTCATCTGCACGCCGAGGTAGGCGGCCGGACCGCTGAAGGCGGCTGACTGGCCGAGCACGATGCGGCGCTCGGATTGGGCAAAGACAGAGGGGAGGGCGAGGGTGGCGCTCGTGGCGGCCAGGTGCTGGAGCAGGTGTCGGCGTTTCATGGAATTGTGGAGTCCGGAAAAAGCGAAACCCGGCGGATCGCGCCAGGCGAACTCAGTGTAAACCCTAGGTTTTCGGCCGCCCAGCCCGTCGGGCCGCTTCGCACATTCCCTTGTGCAATAGTTCCTCGCATGAGCAGCACCATCGCGATCCGTACCGTCCACGCGGCCTGCCCGCACGACTGTCCCGACACCTGCGCCATCCGCGTCACCGTGGAAGACGGCCGCGCGGTCAAGGTCCAGGGCGACCCTGATCACCCGCCGACGCACGGCGCCCTGTGCACCAAGGTCTCGCGCTACCCCGAGCGCACCTACCACGCGGAGCGCGTGCTGCACCCGATGAAACGCATCGGCCCGAAAGGCAGCGGCCAGCTCGTACGTGTGACGTGGGAGGAAGCGCTGGCTGACATCGCCTCGCGCCTGAAGGCCATCGCTGCGCGCGACCCCGAGGCCATCGTGCCCTACAGCTACGCCGGCACCATGGGCCTGCTGCAAGGCGAGAGCATGGACCGGCGCTTCTTCCACAGGCTGGGCGCCTCGCTGCTCGACCGCACCATCTGTTCATCGGCCGGCGGTGATGCGCTCGCCGCCACCTACGGCGGCAAGGTCGGCATGCACCTGGAGCATTACGCCGACAGCAAGCTCATCCTGATCTGGGGCAGCAACTCGATCGCGAGCAACCTGCATTTCTGGACGTTTGCGCAGAAGGCCAAGCGCGAAGGCGCCAGGCTCGTCTGCATCGACCCGCGCAAGACCGAGACGGCCGACAAGTGCCACCAGCACATCGCGCTCCTGCCCGGCACCGATGGCGCGCTGGCGCTCGGGCTGATGCACGAGCTGATCGTCCACGACTGGCTCGACCACGACTACATCGAGCGCCACACCGAAGGCTGGCCCACGCTGCGCGAGCGCGCGCTGCAGTGGCCGCCCGAGCGTGCGGCCGACGTGTGCGGCATCACGGCCGAGGAAGTGCGCCAGCTCGCACGCGACTACGCGACCACGAAGCCCGCTGCCATCCGGCTCAACTACGGCATGCAGCGTGTGCGCGGCGGCGGCAACGCGGCGCGGCTGATCGCGATCCTGCCGTGCCTGATCGGCGCGTGGCGCCACCCGGCGGGCGGGCTGCTGCTCTCGGCCTCGGGCTGGTTCCCGCGCAACGGCGCATACCTGCAGCAGCCCGAGTTGATGCCGGCGAAGCGGCCGCGCATCATCAACATGAGCACCATCGGCGATGCGTTGCTGGAAGAGGGCTCGCCGGCCTTCGGCCCGAAGATCGAGGCCCTCGTCGTCTACAACAGCAACCCCGTGGCGGTGGCCCCCGAGTCGCCCAAGGTGGTGAAGGGCTTCCTGCGCGACGACCTCTTCACCGTGGTGCTCGAACACTTCATGACCGACTCCGCCGACCACGCCGACTACGTGCTGCCCGCCACCACGCAACTCGAGCACCTC
>DASWSY010000735.1:0-9028 GCA_036402415.1 Rhizobacter sp.
AGGGCAGCTTCACCGCTTCGGAGCCCGCCGCGATGATCGCGTTCTTGAACTTGATGACCTGCTTGCCGCCATCGGCCTTGGTCACGCCCAGGTGATACGGGTCGAGGAACTCGCCCGTGCCCTGCACCACCGTGACCTTGCGCATCTTGGCCATCGAGGACAAGCCACCGGTGAGCTTGCCCACGACCTTGTCCTTGTGGGCCTTGAGCTTGGCGAGGTCGACCTTCGGTTCGCCGAAGCTCACGCCGAGCGCGTCGAAGTGCTTCACCTCGTCCATCACCGCGGCCACGTGCAAGAGCGCCTTCGACGGGATGCAGCCGACGTTCAGGCACACGCCCCCGAGCGTGGGGAAGCGCTCGACGAGCACGGTCTTCATGCCGAGGTCGGCGGCGCGGAAGGCTGCGCTGTAGCCGCCGGGGCCGGCGCCGAGCACGAGCACGTCGCACTCGAGGTCGGAGCCGCCGCTGTGCGTGGCGGCTTGGGGTGCGGGTACGGCGGCCGCAGCGGGTGCAGGCGCCTTGGCCGGCGCTGCTGCGGCCGGGGCCGGCGCAGGTGCTGCGGCACCTTCCGCATCCAGCGTCAACAGCAGCGAACCTTCGCTGATCTTGTCGCCGAGCTTGACTTTCAGTTCCTTCACGACGCCGGCGTGCGACGACGGAATCTCCATCGACGCCTTGTCGCTTTCCACCGTCACCAGCGACTGTTCTTTCGCAACCTTGTCGCCGGGTTTGACCAGCACTTCGATGATGGCGACGTCCTTGAAGTCGCCGATGTCGGGTACCTTGATTTCAATGGCGGCCATGGTCAATCTTTTCCTTTGAGCTTGATCGTCTGCACCTTCACGGGGCCGTCGGAGTTCTTGTCGAATTCACATCCCGCCTTGACACCGATCTCGGCGACTTCCTTCGCGGTCTTGGCGCGGTCGTAGGCGGTGTACATGGCGCCGAGCGCGAACGCGCGCCCCGAGCCGATGGCCCAGAAGCGGTCGAACTCGAACACCTCGCGGTAGGAGTAGACGCCGTAGATGCCGCTCGAATTGGCCACGAGCGCGGTGAGCTGCGAGCTCTCGTACGGGTCGGCGTCTTCTTCCTTGGTGTTGAGGTAGAAGACTTCCTTCAGCTTGGGGTGGATCTTGAGGAAGGTGTCGAACACCTCGTCGCGCGAGTGCAGCTTCAACTCTTCCGGCGGCAGCCAGTGCAGCGCACGGCGCAGCACCGGAAAGTGCGCGGTGGTGCCGGCCATGCCGATCCAGGAGTCGGCCACCTTGAAGAGCTTCTCGTTTTCCTCGTAGCCGTGCGGCAGCCGGGTATCGCCGAAGGTGACGAGGCTGTCGCCAGCGATCGCCACCTGCCCGGCCTTCCTGGCGACGACGACCGTCGTCACAGAAGGACTCTCCTGAAGTCGGCCAGCACCTGACCCAGGTACGCATTGAAGCGCGCCGCGGCGGCGCCGTCGATGACGCGGTGGTCGTAGCTGAGGCTGAGCGGCAGCATCAGGCGCGGCTGGAAGGCCTTGCCGTCCCACACCGGCTCCATCACGCTGCGCGACAGGCCGAGGATCGAGACCTCGGGCGCGTTGATGATGGGCGAGAAGTAGCGGCCGCCGATGCCACCCAGCGAGCTGATGGAGAAGCAGCCGCCGCTCATGTCGGCCGGGCCGAGCTTGCCGTCGCGCGCCTTGGCGGCGAGCTCGCCCATCTCCTTGCTGATCTGCAGGATGCCCTTCTTGTCGGCATCCTTCAGCACCGGCACGACCAGGCCATTCGGCGTGTCGGCCGCGAAGCCGATGTGGAAGTACTGCTTCAGCACGAGCTGGTCGCCGTCGAGCGAGGCGTTGAACTCGGGGAATTTCTTCAGCGCCGCGACCACCGCCTTGATCACGAAGGCGAGCATCGTGACCTTCACGCCGCTCTTTTCGTTTTCCTTGTTGGTCTGGACACGGAAGGCTTCGAGCTCCGTGATGTCTGCGTTGTCGTGGTTGGTGACGTGCGGAATCATCACCCAGTTGCGGTGCAGGGCCGCGCCGCTGATCTTCTTGATGCGCGACAGGTCGCGGCGCTCGACCGGGCCGAACTTGGCGAAGTCGACCTGCGGCCACGCCGGCAGGCCGGGGAAGTTGCCGCCACCAGTCGCGGCCGCACCGCCCTTGGCCGATTGGGCCTTGGTCTGCACCTGCCCGGCCATCACGCCCTTGACGAAGCCATGCACGTCGTCGTGGGTGATGCGGCCCTTGGGCCCGGTGCCCTTCACTTCGTCCAGCGGCACGCCGAGTTCACGCGCGAGCTTGCGGATGGTCGGCGAGGCATGCGGCAAGTGGCCGCGCGGCGCGCCGGGTTCGTGCGCCGGCAGCGCGGCGGTGGGCAGTGTGCGCTCGGCAGCCGCCGGCGGGGGCGCCTGCACCGGTGCTGGCGCGGGGCCGGCCAGTTCGACCGGCGCCACCTTCTGGTTCGAGGTGTCGGGCTCGGATTGCGGCGCCGGCACCGGCACCGGCGGTGCCGAGGGCGGGATGGGCGCAGCGCCGTCGGCCGCTTCGAGCGTGAGGAGCAGCGAGCCTTCGCTGATCTTGTCGCCGAGCTTGACCTTCAGCTCCTTCACGACCCCGGCGTGCGAGGCCGGGATCTCCATCGAGGCCTTGTCGCTCTCGACAGTCACGAGCGATTGTTCGGCCTTGATCGTGTCGCCGGGCTTGACCAGCACTTCGATGATCTCGACGTCCTTGAAGTCCCCGATGTCGGGGACTTTCACTTCCACCTGCGCCATGTTGTTGTGTCTCCGAAGCCTGATCAGGCGTACAGCGGGTTGATCTTGTCGGCGTTGATGCCGTACTTCTGGATGGCCTCGGCGACTTTAGCCGCGGGCACGGTCCCCTCATCGGCCAGGGCCTTGAGGGAAGCCACCACGATGTAGTGGCGGTTGATCTCAAAGTGCTCGCGCAGGCGGTAGCGGAAATCGCTGCGGCCGAAGCCGTCGGTCCCGAGCACCTTGTAGGCACGGCCCTTGGGGATGTAGGCGCGGATCTGCTCGGCGTAGTTCTTCATGTAGTCGGTCGAGGCGATCACCGGGCCGGCATGCTTGTCGAGCTGCTGCGTGACGAAGGGCACGCGCGGCTTCTCGGTCGGGTGCAGCAGGTTCCAGCGCTCGACGTCCTGCCCGTCGCGGGCGAGTTCGTTGAAGCTCGGGCAGCTCCAGACGTTGGCCGAGATGCCCCAGTCGTCCTTCAGGAGCTGCTTCGCCGCCATCGACTCGCGCAGGATCGAACCCGAGCCCAGCAAGTTGACGCGCGGCGTCTTCTTCGCGCCCTCTTCCAGCAGGTACATGCCCTTGATGATCTGCTCTTCGGTGCCGGGCTTGAGGCCGGGCATCGCGTAGTTCTCGTTGAGGAGCGTGAGGTAGTAGAAGACGTTGTCCTGCTTCTCGACCATGCGCTTCAGGCCGTGGTGCAGGATGACGCCCACCTCGTGCGCGAAGCTCGGGTCGTAGCTGATGCAATTCGGAATGGTGCCGGCCAGGATGTGGCTGTGGCCGTCTTCGTGCTGCAGGCCTTCGCCGTTGAGCGTGGTGCGGCCCGAGGTGCCGCCGAGCAGGAAGCCCCGCGCCTGCATGTCGCCCGCGGCCCAGGCGAGGTCGCCGATGCGCTGGAAGCCGAACATCGAGTAGTACACGTAGAACGGCACCATGATGCGGTTGTTCGTCGAGTACGACGTCGCAGCCGCAATCCAGCTCGACATGCCGCCGGCTTCATTGATGCCTTCCTGCAGGATCTGGCCGGCCTGGTCCTCGCGGTAGTACATGACCTGGTCCTTGTCGACCGGCGTGTACTTCTGGCCTTCGGGGTTGTAGATGCCGATCTGGCGGAAGAGGCCTTCCATGCCGAAGGTGCGCGCCTCGTCGACGAGGATGGGCACGGCACGCGGGCCGACTTCCTTGTCGCGCAGGAGCTGCGTGAGGAAGCGCACGTAGGCCTGCGTGGTGCTGATCTCGCGGCCTTCGGCGGTGGGCTCGAGCACGGCCTTGAAGGTGTCCAGATCGGGCACCTTGAGCGTCTCGTCGGCCTTCACCCGGCGCTTGGGCAGGTAGCCGCCCAGGGCCTTGCGGCGCTCGTGCAGGTAGCGCATCTCCACCGTGTCGTCGGCGGGCTTGTAGAAGGGAATGCCCTTCTCGATCTGCTCGTCGCTGACGGGGATGTTGAAGCGGTCGCGGATGCCCTTGATGTCGTCGTCGGTGAGCTTCTTTGTCTGGTGCGCGGTGTTCTTGCCTTCACCGCTCTTGCCCATGCCGAAACCCTTCACCGTCTTGATGAGCAGCACGGTCGGCTGGCCCTTGGTGTTGACCGCGCGGTGGTAGGCCGCGTAGACCTTCTGCGGGTCGTGGCCGCCGCGGTTCAGGCGCCAGATGTCCTCGTCGCTCATCTTCGCGACCATCTCCAAGAGCTTGGGGTGCTGGCCGAAGAAGTGCTTGCGCACGAAGGCGCCGTCGTTGGCCTTCATGGCCTGGTAGTCGCCGTCGACCGTGTCCATCATCACCTTGCGCAGGATCTCTTCCTTGTCGCGGGCGAGCAGCGGGTCCCAGTAGCTGCCCCAGATGAGCTTGATGACGTTCCAGCCGGAGCCGCGGAATTCGCCCTCCAGCTCCTGGATGATCTTGCCGTTGCCACGCACCGGGCCGTCGAGGCGTTGCAGGTTGCAGTTGACGACGAAGATCAGGTTGTCGAGCTTCTCGCGGGCGGCCAGGCCGATGGCACCGAGCGATTCGGGTTCGTCCATCTCGCCGTCACCGCAGAAGACCCAGACCTTGCGGTTCTCGGTGTTGGCAATGCCGCGGGCGTGCAGGTATTTCAGGAAGCGCGCCTGGTAGATCGCCATCAGCGGGCCGAGGCCCATGCTCACGGTCGGGAACTGCCAGAACTCCGGCATCAGCTTCGGGTGCGGGTAGCTCGAGAGGCCCTTGCCGTCGACTTCCTGGCGGAAGTTGTTGAGCTGCTCTTCGGTGATGCGGCCCTCCATGAAGGCGCGGGCGTAGATGCCGGGCGAGCTGTGCCCCTGGACGTAGAGCAGGTCGCCACCGTGGCCCTCGTGCTCGGCGTGCCAGAAGTGGTTGAAGCCGGCGCCGAACATCGTGGCCAGCGAGGCGAAGGAGGAGATGTGGCCGCCGAGGTCGCCGCCGTCGTGCGGGTGCAGGCGGTTGGCCTTCACCACCATCGCCATCGCATTCCAGCGCATGTAGGCGCGCAGGCGCTCCTCGATTTCCAGGTTGCCCGGGCAGCGCTCTTCCTGGTCGGGCGGGATGGTGTTGACGTAGGCCGTGCGGGCCGAAAACGGCATGTCGATGCCGGCCTGGCGGGCGTGGTTGAGCAGCTCTTCGAGCAGGAAGTGGGCACGGTCGGGGCCCTCGGCTTCGATCAGGGCGGACAGGGCGTCCAGCCACTCACGGGTCTCTTGCGCGTCGGCGTCGTTGGCAGCCGCGCCAAGGAAAGCTTCGGGCATCGCAGACATGCTTGTCTCCTTGTTGATTCAGGTTGCCGCGGAGTGTCCCACAAGTCCAAATTTTTTCAAATAGCGCTACGTCGTTTCACATTGCGGATTTCTCGACCTCAAAAACGGAACACACAGGCCCCTGCGGACGGCCCTCGATAATCCTCCTATGTCCACTTCCGCACCACCCTCGCCGCCCCGCAGGCCCGTCACCGCGAGGGCCGGCCGGCTCGTCGGGAGCTGGTGGCGCCGCCAGTCCCCGGCCCGCCAGGACCGCTACGCCACGCTGGGCCCGCTGGTCTCGGTGCTGCTCTTCCTTGCGGCCATCATTTCGGCCTTCTGGTACCTGCGCAACGAGGAGTTCGAGCGCGAGCAGGAGTCGGTCAAGCGCGACACCGAGATCGCCCAGCAGCAGATCCGGCTCCGCCTGATCGAGAACCAGGAACAACTGGTGCGCATCGCACGCGAGATCGTCACGCGCCAGATCGACGAAGAGGAGTTCCAGAACCAGGCCGCGAGCTTCACGCGCGAGCGGCCCGAGATCACCAACCTCATCTGGGTCACGCAGACGCGCGCGCGCCGGGCGAGCTACTCCACCACCACGCTCTTCTCCGAACTCGGCCTGCCCTACGTCGACAACGCGCGCTCGCTGCCCGAGCAGCGCAACAGTGAACCCGACCAGGCCTTCCGCGCCACGCGCGAACTGCGCCTGCCGGTGTATTCGCGGGCCTTCACCGATGCCAACGGCAACTCGGTGTTCCAGGTGCACGTGCCGCTGCTCGACCGCAGCGCGTTCTCGGGCGCGCTGATCGCCGAGTATTCGATCGACTCGCTGGTGCGTTATTTCATCCCGGCCGAGGTGTCGAAGCGCCACACGATGACGCTCATGGATGGGCAGGGCAAGGTCGTCGCAAGCACGCTGCCGATGACGCCGGGCGAGCAGCCGAGGCCGGCCTCGATCGTCCACGAGGTGCCGCTCGCGCCGGCGAGCAACGGCCTCGTGCTGCGCGGCCAGGGGTATCGCACCTCCATCGGCCTCATCAGCAACACGCTCTTCTGGATGGTGTCGGCGCTCTCGGTGCTCACGGTGTGGATGCTGCTCGGCACCTGGCGCCACATGCGCAGGCGCGTGCAGATGCAGGCGACGCTGGTGTCGGAGACCAACTTCCGCCGCGCGATGGAGAACTCCATGCTCACCGGCATGCGCGCGATGGACATGGAGGGCCGCATCACCTACGTGAACCCGGCCTTCTGCGCGATGACGGGCTTCACCGAGCACGAGCTCATCGGCCGCATGCCGCCCTTCCCCCACTGGCCGCCCGACCGCTACGAGGAAAACATGCGCCTCCTGCAGCAGGAACTGCAGGGGCGAAGCCCCGCAGGCGGCATCGAGGTGAAGGCCATGCGCAAGGACGGCACGCTCTTCGATGCACGCATGTACGTGTCACCCCTCATCGACCCCAAGGGCATGCAGACCGGCTGGATGACCTCGATGACCAACATCACCGAGGCCAAGCGCGTGCGCGACCAGCTCTCCGCCTCGCACGAGCGATTCACGACGGTTCTGGAGGGGCTCGATGCCGCGGTGTCGGTGCTGTCGGTGCAGCAGGGCGAGTTGCTCTTCGCCAACCGGTCGTACCGCCTGTGGTTCGGTGCCGACGCCCACGGACATGGCACGCTCGCCGGCGGCGAACCGGGCCTGCCGATGATTGCCGACATGGGCGACTCGGTGGACAGCTTCGGCGGCCTTCCTACGCAGGAACTCACCGAGGCCGGCTCCGAGACGCGCGAAGTCTTCGTCGACTCCCTGCAGAAGTGGTTCGACGTGCGGGCGCGCTACCTGCAATGGACCGACGGGCGCCTCGCGCAGATGCTGATCGCGACCGACGTGACGAGCCGCCGCCACGCCGAGGAACAGGCCAAGCAGCAGGCCGAGAAGGCGCAGGTCACGAGCCGCCTCGTGACCATGGGCGAGATGGCCTCGTCGGTCGCGCACGAGCTGAACCAGCCGCTCACCGCCATCACCAACTACTGCAACGGCATGGTGTCGCGCGTGAAGAGCGATGCCATCGGCAAGGACGACCTCGTCGCGGCGCTGGAGAAGACCGCCAGGCAGGCCGACCGCGCCGCGCAGATCATCCGCCGCATCCGCGCCTTCGTGAAGCGAAGCGAGCCGCAGCGCCAGGCCGCCGAGGCACGCACCATCGTCGAAGACGCGGTCGACCTGGCCGGCATCGAACTGCGCCGGCGCAACGTCTCTCTGCACGTCTACGTGGCGCAGCGCCTGCCCACGCTGATGGTCGACCCCATCCTCATCGAGCAGGTCATCCTCAACCTGCTCAAGAACGCCGCCGAGGCCATCGACATGGCCGGCCTGCCGCCGGCGCGCCGCAACATCGAGCTGCGCGTGATCCCCAAGCACACGCCGGAAGAAGGCGGGGTGATCGAGTTCGGCGTCACCGACTCCGGCCCGGGTCTGAAGGAGGAAGTCATCAACCGGCTCTACGAAGCCTTCTTCTCGACCAAGGTCGAAGGCCTGGGCATCGGCCTGTCGTTGTGCCGCTCCATCATCGAGAGCCACAGAGGCCGGATCAGGGCACAGAACCTCTACAATGGAGACCTCGCTGTCGGCTGCCGTTTTACCTTTACGCTGCCGGTCGAAACCGCCAAATCCACGGGCCTCGAAGCGGCCCTGACATGAGACAGCACACATGAGTCTGATTCCCAAGAAGGGCACCGTCTACGTGGTCGACGACGACGAGGCGGTCCGTGATTCCTTGCAATGGCTACTCGAAGGCAAGGACTACCGGGTCAAGTGCTTCGACTCTTCCGAATCCTTCCTCTCCCGCTTCGACCCGCGCGAAGTCGCCTGCCTGATCGCCGACATCCGCATGGACGGCATGAGCGGCCTGGAGCTGCAAGACCGCCTGCTCGAGCGCAAGTCGCCGCTGCCGGTCGTCTTCATCACCGGCCACGGCGACGTGCCCATGGCGGTGAGCACCATGAAGAAGGGCGCGATGGACTTCATCGAGAAGCCCTTCAAGGAAGAAGAGCTGCTCAACCTCGTGGAGCGCATGCTCGACCAGGCCCGCAGCGCCTTCTCGCACCACCAGGAAGCCGCCAGCCGCGACGCCCTGCTCTCGCGCCTGACCACGCGTGAATCGCAGGTGCTCGAGCGCATCGTCGCCGGCCGGCTGAACAAGCAGATCGCCGACGACCTCGGCATCAGCATCAAGACGGTGGAGGCGCACCGCGCCAACATCATGGAAAAGCTCAACGCCAACACCGTGGCCGATCTGCTCAAGATTGCCCTTGGGGCGCAGCAGACCAAGGCATAACGCGCAACACATCACAAAGGGCCGCTGTCTCAGCGGCCCTTTTTAGTTTCAACTCTTCGAATCGAGGACCCCATGACTGCACAACTCATCGACGGCAACGCCCTGGCCAAGAAGATCCGCGCCGAAGTCGCCGAGCGCGCCGCGAAGCTCACCGCCCGCGGGCACCAGCCCGGCCTGGCCGTGATCCTGGTGGGCGACGACCCGGCCAGCCAGGTCTACG
>DASWSY010000736.1:0-2240 GCA_036402415.1 Rhizobacter sp.
GCTGGACGGTCATCTTCGGCAAGCTCTTCGGGCTGAAGAAGGTGCGCGCGGTGAACGAGGAGTTCGAGCGCGAGTTCTGGGCCGGTAAAAACCTCAACGACCTTTACAACGACGCTGGAAGGCGTGCCGAAGGTGCGCCGATGGAGCGCATCTTCGCCTCGGGCATGCGCGAGTTCCTGAAGCTGCGCGAGCGCCGCGTCACCGACGGCGGCATGCTGCTCGACGGCTCGCGCCGCGCCATGCGGGCGAGCTTCCAGCGCGAGCTCGACGTCGTGGAAGCCAACCTCTCCTTCCTCGCCACCGTGGGCTCGGTGTCGCCGTACGTGGGCCTCTTCGGCACGGTGTGGGGGATCATGCATGCCTTCGTGGGCCTCGCGAACCTGCAGCAGGTGTCGCTCGCGACCGTCGCCCCCGGCATCGCCGAGGCGCTTGTCGCCACCGCCATCGGCCTCTTCGCCGCCATCCCGGCGGTGATCGCCTACAACCGCTTCGCGCGCGACATCGACCGCATCGCGATCCAGATGGAGACCTTCATCGAGGAGTTCTCCAACATCCTGCAGCGCAACGCCAGCCAGCCCCTGCCGCCGGTCACCGCCGCCGCGCCGATGGCCGGCGCGATGCGCTGAAGAGGAGCCGACGATGCCCGCCGTCACTCCCCTGCGCACCGGCGGCAGCCGCCGCCGCACCATCAACGAGATCAACATGGTGCCCTTCATCGACGTGATGCTGGTGCTGCTGATCATCTTCATGGTGAGCGCGCCCCTCATCACCACCGGCGTGGTCGACCTGCCCAGCGTGGGCAAGAGCAAGCAGCAGCCGAAGAAGGTGATCGAGGTCGTGGTGGCGAAGGACGAAACCCTGCGCCTGCGAGTCGACAACAAGGAGGTGAGCACGATGACGCTGCGCAACGTGGCCGACCGCGTGTCCGCGGCGCAAGGCGGCGATGCGACGGCGCCCGTGGTGATCTCGGCAGACCGGGCGGTGAAGTACGAATCGGTCGTGAAGGTGATGGACCTCCTGCAGAAGGCCGGCGTGCAGCGCGTGGGCCTGTCGGTGAAGACCAACGGCTGACATGACACGACCATGACGGCCTCCACCTTCGACCGCGAAGACCTGATGCCCAAGTCGGCCGACGGCATCAGCCGCGGCATGCTGCTCGCGATCGTCGTGCACGTGGGCCTGGTGATCGCGCTCACGCTGGGGGTGAGCTGGAAGGCGAGCGAACCCGAAGGCGTGGAAGCCGAACTCTGGGCCGCGGTGCCGCAGATCGCGGCGCCGCGCGCCGTCGAGCCCGAACCGGCGCCCAAGCCCACCCCCAAGCCTGAACCGAAACCCGAGCCGAAGCCCGAGCCCAAACCGGAACCCAAGCCTGAACCCAAGCCTCAGCAGCCCGACCCGCAGATCGCCATCGAGAAGGCCAAGCAGGAAAAGCTGAAGAAGCAGAAGGAAGAAGAAAAGCGCGAGCGCGAAGAGAAAGAGAAGCTCGCGCAGAAGAAGGCCGCCGAGGAAAAGAAGGCCGAGGCCGAAAGGCGCAAGAAGGAAGAGGAACGGCTGGCGGCGCAGCGGGAGGCCAACATCAAGCGCATCCTCGGCGAAGCCGGCGCCACCGGCACGTCGCCCGGCGGCAAGGCGCAGGTGACGGCCGGGCCGTCGGCGTCATGGGCCGGCCGCGTGATCGCGCGGGTGAAGCCGAACATCGTCTACCCCGACACGATCTCGGGCGACCCTGCCATCACCGTCGAGCTGAAGCTGTCTCCCAACGGCACCATCATCAGCCGCAAGCTGGTCAAGGGCAGCGGCGACAGCCGCCTCGACGATGCCTTGCTGCGCGCGATTGACAAGACGGAGCAACTGCCCGCCGACACGGACGGCACCGTGCCGCCATCGGTCGAGTTCGTCTTCAGGCCAGGCAGGTTCTAGAGCAGCCTGGGCGCGATCAGCCGGTCGAGCGACCACTTCCCCGGGCCCCACAGCAGCAGCGCCAGGAGCAGGCTGCCCCAGAACACGTGCTGCTGCAGCGCAGCCGGTGCGATCTCGGCGAGGCTCAGCACGGCCACCGCATTGACCACCGAGAGCCCAAGCGCCGCGAAGCGCCCGCCCAGGCCGAGCAGCAGCAACACCGGCAGCACCAGCTCGCCGGCCGTGCCCATCACGGCCGCCACGGGCGGGGGCAGCAGCGGCACCTGGTACTCGTCGGCAAAGAGCGCGAGGGTGGTGTCCCAGTCGTGGATCTTGGTGAG
>DASWSY010000737.1:0-2062 GCA_036402415.1 Rhizobacter sp.
GAGGAGCGGCCGAAGGCGCAGACACTGCCGTTCGGCGGCGACCGCCTGGGCCGCGACGTGCTGGCCAAGGCGACCAAGGGCACGCAGACCTCGGTCTTCGTCGGGCTGCTCGGCGCATTGATCGCCGCGGTGATCGGCACGCTGCTGGGCGCGCTGGCCGGCTTCTTCGGCGGGCGCATCGGCGACTTCCTCGAGTGGCTCTACAGCGTCTTCACCGCGATGCCCGACATCCTCTTGCTGCTCGTGCTGGCGGTGGTGTTCGGGCGCGGCATCGGCAGTGTGGCGATCATCCTCGCGCTGGTCGGCTGGACCGGCGTCTACCGCCAGGTGCGCGCCGAGTTCATGAAGCACTCTGCCCGCGAGTACGTGCGCGCGGCCGAGGCCATCGGCGCGTCGACCGCCTCGCGCATGTTCCGCCACATCCTGCCCAACGTGAGCCATGTGGTGCTGGTGCGCATGTCGCTGCTGGTGGTGGGCTTCATCAAGTTCGAGGTGATCCTGTCGTACCTCGGGCTCGGCGTGGGCGTGGACGACGTGTCGTGGGGCACGATGCTGCAGGAGGCACAGAACGAGCTCATCCTCGGGCAGTGGTGGCAGCTGGTGGCCGCCACCGCGTTCATGGCGGTGTTCGTCACCGCGTTCTCGCTCTTCACAGATGCGCTGCGCGATGCGCTCGATCCGAAGTTGAGAGGGCTGGAATGAAGGCCCCCCAGTCGCTACGCTCGCACGGGCTTGCTGCATGAGTTCACTTCTCAACATCCAGAACCTGCGTGTTTCGTTCCGCACCGGCAAGGTCGATGGCGTGGTGCAACGCTTCCAGGCCGTCGGCCGCGGCGACGAGGGCGTGAGCTTCGACATCCCCGAGAACACCACCGTCGCCCTCGTCGGCGAATCGGGCTCGGGCAAGAGCGTGACCGCGATGTCGGTGCTCAACCTGCTGCCCGACAACGCGGAGCGCTCAGGCGCCATCTCGTTCCAGGGCCGCGATCTGCTGAAGGCCGGCCTGCCCGAGCTGCAGGCGCTGCGCGGCCGCGAGATCGCGTGTGTGTTCCAGGATCCGATGAGTTCGCTCAACCCGGTGTTCACCATCGGCCACCAGGTGTGCGAGCCGCTCGTCAAGCACCTCGGCCTCACGGCCCGGCAGGCGCTCAAGCGGGCCGAGGAGCTGCTGCACGAGGTGGGCCTGCCCGACCCGCAGCGCCGCCTGCGCGCCTACCCGCACGAGCTCTCGGGCGGCCAGCAGCAGCGCGTGATGATCGCGATGGCCATCGCCTGCGAACCCAAGCTCTTGATCGCCGACGAACCAACCACCGCGCTCGACGTCACCATCCAGCGCCAGATCCTCGACGTGCTGGCCAGGCTCAAGCAGCAGCACCGCATGAGCATGATCTTCATCAGCCACGACCTCGGCGTGGTGGGCGAGATCGCCGACCATGTGGTGGTGATGCGCGCCGGCACCGTGCGCGAGCAGGGGCCGGTGGCGCAGGTGTTCGCCGCGCCGCAGGATGCGTACACGAAGGCACTGCTCGCCTGCCGGCCGACGCTCGCCAACCGCGGCGCGCGGCTGGCGACCATCGACGACCACATCGCGGGCGCCGCCAGCACGGCGCCGGCCAAGCCGAAGGATCCGAACGCCCCGGTCGTGATCGAAGCGACCGCGCTGCGCAAGAGCTACTGGCTGCGCCGCGGTGTCTTCGGCCGCACCGAGTTCCAGGCGGTGAAGGGCGCGAGCTTCACGCTCAGGCGCGGCCACACGCTGGGCGTGGTGGGTGAGTCGGGCTCGGGCAAGACGACGATGGGCCTTGCGCTGCTGCGCCTGCACGACCCGAACGGCGGCCCCACCGGCGGGCAGGTCATGTTCGACGGACGCGACCTGCTGCGCCTGACCCGCGACGAGCTGCTGCCGATGCGCCGGCGCATCCAGGTGGTGTTCCAGAACCCCTACGCGTCGCTGAATCCGCGCTTCACCATCGGCCAGACCCTGCAGGAGCCGATGGTGATCCACGACATCGGCGCCAATTCCGCCGAGCGTGAGCAGCGTGCGCGAACGCTGCTGGAGAAG
>DASWSY010000738.1:0-11944 GCA_036402415.1 Rhizobacter sp.
GTGCCGCCCGCCGAGCGTGGCATCGCGATGGTGTTCCAGAGCTACGCGCTCTACCCGCACATGAGCGTGGCCGAGAACATGGCCTTCGGCCTGCGCCTGGCCGGCTACAGCAAGCAGGAAATGAAGGACGCCGTGCAGCGCGCCGCACAGACGCTGCAGATCGAGCACCTGCTTGACCGCAAGCCCAAGGCGCTCTCCGGCGGCCAGCGCCAGCGCGTGGCCATCGGCCGCGCCATCGTGCGCAAGCCGGGCGTCTTCCTCTTCGACGAGCCCTTGTCCAACCTCGACGCGGCGCTGCGCGTGCAGATGCGCGTGGAGCTCTCGCGCCTGCACCGCGAGCTGCGCACCACCATGGTCTACGTGACGCACGACCAGGTGGAGGCGATGACGCTGGCCGACCGCATCGTGGTCGTCAATGCCGGCCGCATCGAGCAGGTGGGTGCGCCGCTCGATCTCTACCACCGCCCGGTCAACAAGTTCGTCGCCGGCTTCATCGGCTCGCCGAAGATGAACTTCCTCGAGGCGACGCTGCAAGATGCCGGCCATGTGCTGCTGAAGGATGGCAGCGTGGTGGCCGTGTCGCCGAGCAGCGACGCGGCACGCACGGCGGCCGTCGGCAAGCCGGTGACGCTGGGCGTTCGCCCCGAGCACATCGTCGCCAACGGCACTGCGGCCGAAGGCGCGGTGAAAGCCACCGTGCAGCTCGCCGAGCACCTGGGCGACACCACCTACCTGCACCTCCTCGTGCCCGGCGCGCCCGAGCCGATCACCGTGCGCACCGCTCCCGACAACCCGCTCAACACCGGCGACACCGCCTGGCTGCACCTGCCGCGCGAGCGCTGCTTCGTATTCGACGAGCAGGGGCACACCCTGCCATAACCCATCACAACCAGGAGACAGAAAGCATGCAGACCAAACGCACCCTCCTCGCGGCCGCGGCCGCCCTCACCCTCGGCGCCGCCTTCGCCCCGCTCGCGCAGGCCGCCGAGCCCGGCAAGCTGCTCGTCTGGATCAACGGCGACAAGGGCTACAAGGGCATCATCAAGATCGGCGAGGAGTTCACCAAGAAGACCGGCATCCCGGTCACGGTGGAGTACCCCGAAGACGCACCGAGCAAGTTCCAGGCGGCCGCCGCGGCCGGCAAGGGCCCCGACATCTGGATCTGGCCGCACGACCGCATCGGCGAATGGATCGAAGGCGGCCTGCTGCAGCCCGTGACGCCGAGCAAGAAGGTGCAGGCCGACATCGACCCGCTGGCCTGGAAGGCCTTCACGGTCGGCGGCAAGACCTGGGGCTACCCGCTGTCGATCGAAGCGGTGGCACTCGTCTACAACAAGGCGCTGGTGCCCACGCCGCCCAAGAGCTTCGAAGAAGTGATCGCGCTCGACAAGAAGCTCTCGGCCTCGGGCAAGAAGGCCATCCTCTGGGACTACAACAACACCTACTTCACCTGGCCGCTGCTCGCCGCCAACGGTGGCTACCCCTTCAAGCAGAAGGCCGATGGCACGTATGACGCCAAGGACACCGGTGTCAACAACGCCGGCGCACTGAAGGGCGCCGAGCTGCTGTCGAAGATGATCAAGGACGGCGTCATGACCAAGGGCGCCAACTACGCCGAGATGGAAGCCGGCATGGCCCAGGGCAAGGTCGCGATGATGATCAACGGCCCCTGGTCGTGGGACAACCTGAAGAAGGCCAACGTCAACTTCGGCGTCGCCAAGATCCCGACGGTGGCCGGCAAGAAGGCCGCCCCCTTCGTCGGCGTGCTGGGCGCCATGGTCACCAAGGCCACGCCCAACCGTGACCTGGCGGTCGAGTTCCTCGAGAACCACATGCTCACGGTCGACGGCCTGAAGAAGATCAACGACGACGTGCCGCTCGGCACGCCGGCCAACAAGGCCTTCTTCAACGAGCTCAAGAACAACCCGAACATCCAGGCCACGATGGCGAGCGCGCAGGACGGCGCCCCGATGCCCAACAACAAGGAGATGGGCCGCTTCTGGTCGTCGATGGCCTCGGCGCTGCAGAACATGACCGAAGGCCGCCAGTCGCCCAAGGAGGCGATGGACGCCGCCGCCAAGCGCATCGCTGCACCCTGAGTCTCGTTCCCGCGGGCCATGCCGACACACAAGAACAACTCGCCGCGCTGGTTCGGCCCGCTCATCCTGATCGCGGCCCTGCTGGCCGCGCTCTACATCGTGGTGGTGGTCCACGCAGCAGGCGAGACGCTGCTGGCCGCCACCCTGCTCTTCATCACCGCGCTCGCGGCCTGGCTCTACACCTCGCCGCGGTTCTATGCGTGGCGCTACCTCTTCCCGGGCATCGCGGCGGCGCTGGTGTTCGTGGTGTTCCCGATGCTCTACACCATCGGCATCGGCTTCACCAACCACAGCTCGGCCAACCTGCTGAGCTTCCAGCGCGCCACGCAATACCACCTCGACGACACCGTGCCGGCCGAGGGCGACCCGCTCGCCTTCACGCTGCATGCCGATGGCGCCGAGTTCCGCGTGCGCCTGAGCGACCCCGACGAGGCATCGAAAGCCTGGGTCTCCGGCCCGCTCGCGCTCCAGAACACCACGCCGCGCAAGCTGGCCGTCGAGCCGGCGGCGCAGGTCACGCTGCCGCTCGGCGAGCCGCTGCCGCTGCGCGACGTGATCCAGCGCCAGGCGGCGCTGAAGGCCCTGACCTTCGAGCTGCCCGAAGGCCGGCAGGTGGTGATGACCGGCCTGCGGCAGTTCTCGGGGCTGGAGAAGGTCTATGAAGAGCGCGAGCCCGGCGTGCTCGTCAACAGGCGCACCGGCGAGCTGCTGAAGGCGAACCACACGACCGGCTTCTACGAGACGGCCGACGGCCAGCGCGTGCCGCCCGGCTTCCAGGTCGGCGTGGGCTTCGACAACTACCGCCGCATCTTCACCGAGCCCGCCTTCCGCGAGCCCTTCCTGCGCATCTTCGTGTGGACGGTCGCCTTCGCCGCCCTCACCGTGCTCTTCGCCGGCTCGCTGGGCATGCTGCTCGCGGTGCTGCTGAGCTGGGATGCGCTGCGCTTCAAGAGCGTCTACCGCGTGCTGCTCTTCCTGCCCTACGCAGTGCCGGGCTTCATCTCGATCCTCGTCTTCCGCGGGCTCTTCAACAACAACTTCGGCGAGATCAACCTGATCCTCGACGCGCTCTTCGGCATCCGTCCGACCTGGTTCTCGGACCCGACGCTTGCGAAGGCGATGCTGCTCATCGTCAACGTGTGGCTGGGCTACCCCTACATGATGCTGGTGTGCATGGGCCTCATCCGCGCCATCCCGGCCGACCTGTACGAAGCCTCGGCGGTGGCCGGTGCCGGGCCGCTGACCAACTTCTTCCGCATCACCGCGCCGCTCGTGATCAAGCCGCTCACGCCGCTGCTCATCGCCGCCTTCGCCTTCAACTTCAACAACTTCGTGCTGATCTCGCTGCTGACCGGCGGGCGGCCCGACTTCCTCGACACCAGCGTGCCGGCGGGCACCACCGACCTGCTGGTGTCGTACACGTACCGCATCGCGTTCGAGGACTCGGGCCAGCAGTTCGGCCTGGCCGCCGCCGTGTCGACCGTCATCTTCCTGATGGTGGCGGTGATCTCGCTGGTGCAGATCAAGTTCACGCGGATCGCGCGCGATCCCGCCCGCTGAAGAAGGAGCCCACGACATGGCCATCGTCGTCGCCAAATCGCAGCGCTGGCGCGTGCTGCTGGCGCATGCCTTCCTCATCGGCCTGGTGATCGTCACGATCTTTCCGTTCCTGATGATCCTGTCGATCTCGTTCCGTCCCGGCAACTTCGCGGCGGGCAGCCTGATCCCCGACCGCATCAGCCTGGAGCACTGGATGCTCGCGCTCGGCCTGTCGTACACCGCGCCCGACGGCAGCCTGGTGCAGCCCACCTTCCCGGTGCTGCGCTGGCTGTGGAACTCGGTGAAGGTGGCCGCGCTCACCGGCATCGTGACGCTGCTGCTCTCGACGACCGCCGCCTACGCCTTCGCGCGCATGAAGTTCCGCGGCAAGGAGGCCTCGCTCACCGGGCTCATGCTGGTGCAGATGTTCCCGACCGTCCTCGCGCTCGTGGCCATCTACGCCATCTTCGACCGCATCGGCAGCATCTTCCCCGCCTTCGGCATCGACAGCCACTGGTCGCTGCTGCTCGCCTACTCGGGCGGCATCGCGCTGCACGTGTGGACGATCAAGGGCTACTTCGACACCATCCCGGCCGAGATCGAGGAGGCGGCCAAGGTCGACGGCGCCACGCCCTGGCAGGCCTTCCGCATCGTGCTGCTGCCGATGGCGCTGCCGATCCTGATGGTGGTGTTCCTGCTCGCCTTCGTGGGCGCGATCATCGAGTACCCGGTGGCGTCGATCCTGCTGCACGAGCAGGCCAAGCTCACGCTCGCGGTCGGCTCCAACCTCTTCCTCTACGAGCAGAAGTACCTGTGGGGCGATTTCGCGGCGGCGGCCATCCTGTCGGGCCTGCCGATCACGCTGGTGTTCATCCTCGCGCAGCGCTGGATGATCTCGGGCCTGACCGCCGGGGGCATCAAGGGATGAAGCGCTTCCTGGGCTTGCTGCTCGCGGTCGTGGCGGCGGCCGCGTCGGCAAGCCCAGGTCGCTTCGCCGACAACCCCATCGTCTACTTCGCCATCACCGACCGTTTCTTCAACGGCGACCCGTCGAACGACGCCGCCTACGGCCGCACGCGCGAAGCCAGGCCCGAAGACGACATCGGCACCTTCCACGGCGGCGACCTGAAGGGCATCACCGCCAAGCTCAGGCAAGGCTGGTTCCGCGAGCTCGGCGTCAACGCGATCTGGATCACCGCGCCCTACGAGCAGATCCGCGGCTGGGTGGTG
The DNA here is from genome assembly GCA_036402415.1 of Rhizobacter sp. Lineage (GTDB taxonomy): Bacteria > Pseudomonadota > Gammaproteobacteria > Burkholderiales > Burkholderiaceae_C > Rhizobacter. Next base: position 4,869 of record DASWSY010000738.1, read on the forward strand.
GGCGGCAACAAGGCCTTCAAGCACTACGCCTACCACGGCTACTACGCGCTCGACTACACCGTGCTCGACCAGGCCATGGGCACGCCCGACGACTTGCGCGAGATGGTCGACACCGCGCATGCGCAGGGCATCCGCATCCTCTTCGACGTGGTGATGAACCACCCGGGCTACCTCGACCTCCAGACCGCACGAGACGTCGGCCTCAAGGTGCTGTGGCCGGGCTCCGAGAAGGCGACGCTCGGCAACTACCACTCGTTCATCGACTACAACAACTTCGCCTTCGGCGACTGGTGGGGCCGCGACTGGGTGCGCGCCGGGCTGCCCGGCTACCTCGACGGCGGGCGCGACGAGTTCACCAAGCAGCTCGCCTACCTGCCCGACTTCCGCACCGAGAGCCCCGCGCACGTGAAGCTGCCGAGGTTCCTGCGCGACAAGCCCGGCACCCGCGCGCGCGAGCTGCCCGAGACCACCGTGCGCGGCTACCTCGTCGCCTGGCTCACGCAGTGGGTGCGCGGGTACGGCATCGACGGCTTTCGTGCCGACACCGTCAAGCACGTGGAGCCGGCGGCCTGGGCCGAGCTGAAGACGGCGGCGACCCAGGCGCTCGCCGCGTGGAAGAAGGCCAACCCCGACAAGAAGATCGACGACGAGCCCTTCTGGATGGTCGGCGAAGACTGGGGCAAGGGCCCGCAGCGCGACCCGCTGCACGACAGCGGCTTCGACGCGCTCATCAACTTCGACTTCCAGAACGCGGCGCTGCGCGACCCGCAACCCGACAAGCTCTACGCCCGCTACGCCAGCCTGCTGGGTGGCCGGCCGGGCTACAACACGCTCAGCTACCTGTCGTCTCACGACACCGAGCTCTTCGACCGCAAGCGCCTTGCCGACGCTGCCGCCTGGCTGATGCTCGCCCCGGGCGGCGTGCAGATCTACTACGGCGACGAAACCCGCCGCCTGCCCGGCCCCGCGCCGAGCAGCGACCCGCAGCAGGCCACACGCTCCGACATGAACTGGGGCGACGTCGACACGAGCCTGCTCGCGCATTGGCGCAAGCTCGGCCAGTTCCGCCGCGCCCACGTCGCGCTGGCCCGCGGCACGCATCAGAAGCTCGCCGACAAGCCCTACACCTTCAGCCGCGTCGACGCCGCAAGCGGCGACCGCGTGGTGGTGGCGATGGAAGCCACCGGCGCCGAGCACATCGTCGTCGGCGACGTCTTCCCGGAAGGCAGCACGGTGCGCGACGCCTACTCCGGCAACACCGCCGTGGTGCGCCAGGGCCGCGTCGCGTTTGCTGCAGCGCACTGGGTGCTTCTGGAACCCGTGCGCTGACGAAACCGGGCCGAAACCGCGTTCAGGGTAAGCCCCCATGGAGAAATAACGCGCCAAAATAAAATGCCGCCATGTTTCGAACCCCTGACGGGTTCGACCTCCTGAACGAGCGGCCATGACACGTCTCCAGTCCAAGCAGATCTCGCTGCTGCACCTCTACCAGGTGCTGCACAGCGTGCGCCTGGGGCGGTCGCCCGTGTCGCGCGCCGAGATCGCCCTGGCCACGGGGCTGAGCCAGCCGGCGGTGTCGTCCCTCACCCGCCGCCTGCTTGAAAGCGGCGCGTTGATGGAGGTCGGCGCCCGCCCGTCGCTCGGTGGCGGGCGCCGCGAGCGCGAGCTGGCGGTGAACCCGGATTTCGCCTGGGTGGTGGGCGTGAAGGTGTCGATGCACCAGATCACCCTCGCGCTCGTGGATTTCGCCGGTGGCGTGCGCAACACCCTGAAGGTGCCCCTGGCCGCCCCCGTCACGCAGGCGGCGCTGCTGCAGCGGCTGGTGAAGGAGATCAAGGCCTGCCTTGCCGCGGCCGACCCGCAGGTGCACCAGCGCCTCGCCGGGGTGGGCGTGGCCGTGCCGGGCATGGTCGACTCTCTGCGTGGCGAGGTGCACTGGTCGCCTCTGCTCAAGCCGGGCCGCAAGGACGAGTCGGCGCCGCTCGCCGCCCCGCTCACCGAGGCGCTGGGCGTGCCGGTGATGATCGAGAACGACGCCAACATGCTGGCGCTGGCCGAGCAGTGGTTCGGCGAAGCGGCGCGCCTGACCCACGTCGCCGTGGTCACGCTCGAGCACGGCCTGGGCCTCGGCCTCGTGCTCGACGGCGAACTCTTCCGCGGCCACTCGGGCCTCGCGGCCGAGTTCGGCCACATCCAGGTGGTGCCCGAGGGCCGCGCCTGCCGCTGCGGCAAGAAAGGCTGCCTCGAAGCCTACGTGGCCCACAGTGCCGTGGTGGGCCAGGGCCAGGAAGCCGGGCTGCTGCCCGCAGGCGACCTGCCATCCGCCGACATCGAAGCCGCCTACCTCGAACTCGCCGACAAGGCCCGTGCGGGCAATCGCCGTGCGCGCCAGATCTTCGAACAGCAAGGGGAATTGCTAGGTCGCTGGATGGGCAACATGGTCAACCTGCTTGCGCCGCAGATCGTTGTGCTCGACGGCATGCGCGAAGGCACCGAGCTTTTCCATGAATCGCTGCAACGCGCGATGAACGATGCGCTGGCCATTCCGCACCGGCAGCGCGACCTGCTGGTGGTGCATCACCGCGGCGACGAGACCTGGGCACGCGGTGCCGCGTCGCTGGTGCTGCAACGCCTGGACGAATCGGCGGAGATCCTCGAATCGGTCTCTCGCCACGGTTTCGACATCGAAGCAGACGGGCACAGACCCGCCACCTGATCCCCCAAGCGCGCCACAGGCGCAATCACAACGCACGGAGACAACATGAAACTCTCGCACGCACTGTTTGCCACAGCCCTGACAACGTTTTCAGCATTCGCCGCGGCACAGACCGTCGTCGGCGTGAGCTGGTCGAACTTCCAGGAAGAGCGCTGGAAGACCGACGAGGCGGCCATCAAGGAACAGCTCTCCAAGCTCGGCGCCAGCTACATCAGCGCCGACGCCGGCGGCTCGCCCGAGAAGCAGCTCGCCGACGTGGACGGCCTGATCGCCAAGGGCGCCAAGGCGCTGATCATCCTCGCGATGGACAAGGACGCGATCGTGCCCGCGCTCGCAAAAGCCAAGCAGCGCAGCATCCCGGTCGTCGCCTACGACCGCCTGATCGAGCAGCCCGGCGTCTTCTACATCACCTTCGACAACAAGGAAGTCGGCCGCCTGCAGGCCAAGGCCGTGCTGGCTGCCAAGCCGAAGGGCAACTACGTGATGATCAAGGGCTCGCCCACCGACCCGAACGCCAACTTCCTGCGCGCCGGCCAGGGCGAAGTGCTGGCCGATGCGCTGAAGAAGGGCGACATCAAGATCGTGGGCGAGGAATACACCGACGGCTGGAAGCCCGAGAACGCCCAGAAGAACATGGAGCAGATCCTCACGCGCAACCAGAACAAGGTCGACGCGGTGGTGGCTTCCAACGACGGCACGGCCGGTGGCGTGGTGGCCGCACTCTCGGCACGCGGCATCAAGGGCGTGCCCGTGTCGGGCCAGGACGGCGACCATGCCGCACTGAACCGCGTGGCGCTCGGCACCCAGACCGTGTCGGTGTGGAAGGACGCCCGCGTGCTCGGCCGTGAAGCCGCGGCTGCCGCCGTCGCGCTGGCGGGCGGCAAGAAGGTCGAAGGCACCGTGACCTGGTCCGAAGGCGAGAAGAAGGTCCCGATGACCTCGAAGTTCCTCGCGCCCGTGCCCATCACCGCGGCCAACCTCGACGTGGTGATCAAGGCCGGCTGGGTCAGCAAGGACGTCGTGTGCAAGGGCGTGGCCGCGGCCACCGCACCGGCCGCCTGCAAGTAAGCAAACCGACCCCACCAACCATGTCGTGAAGGGAAGGTGCCCGCGCGAGCGGGCACCTCGCTCACCCCCATGTCCCTCCCCCTCCAGATCAGTGCGCTCGACCTGCGGCTGTCGCTCATGGCGGCGGTGCTCGCCGTGATGGCGGTCGTGTTCCACGTGCTGACCGGCACCTTCCTGACGCCGGAGAACCTCTACAACATCGCCCAGCAGACGGCGGTGGTCGGCATCGTCGCCACCGCAGTGGCGCTCATCATCGTGGCACGCCAGATCGACCTGTCGGTCGGCTCGGTGATGGGCTGCGTGGGCGTGCTCATCGCCTTCCTGCAATACACCTCGGGCTGGCACTGGATCCCGGCCTCGCTCGCGGGCCTGGCGCTCGCGCTCGTCGTCGGCCTGTACCAGGGCTGGCTCACCGCCTACCTCGGCGTGCCCTCCTTCGTCGTCACGCTCGGCGGGCTGATGTCCTTCCGCGGCGCGGCCTTCCTCATCGCCGACGGCAAGACCCAGCCGGTCACCGACCCCACGTTCCTCGCGCTGGGCGGCGGACTCGACGGCTCGCTCGGCCCCGCCCTGAGCTGGGCGCTCGGCGCGGCGCTCTCGGCCCTCGTGATCTTCAACACCGCCGCGCGCCGCCGCAGCAAGCGCGCCCACGGATTCACCGTGCGGCCGCTGTGGTTCGACGCCGCGTTCGCCGGCCTGGTGGTGGCGATGCTGCTCGCCTTCGTGGCCGTGACCTGCGCCTACCAACTGCCCGGCAAGGACGCGGCGCAGGGCGTGCCCATCCCGGTCGTGATCTGGGGCGTGGTGGTGATGGGCATGGCCTTCATCGTGCGTCGCACGCGCTTCGGCCGCTACGTCTACGCGATCGGCGGCAACCCCGAAGCGGCGCTGCTGGTGGGCATCCCCGTCAAGCGCGTGATGCTGATGCTCTTCCTGCTGCTGGCGGTGCTGGTGACGATCGCCTCGGTCGTCTCGGTCGCCCGCCTCAACGCCGGCACCAACTCGCTCGGCACGAACATGGAGCTCTACGTGATCGCCGCGGCGGTGATCGGCGGCGTGGCGCTGTCGGGCGGCAGCGGCACGGTGCTCGGCTCGGTGCTCGGCGCCTTGATCATTCAATTTCTCGAAAGCGGCCTCTTGCTGCTCGACGTGGGCATCGGCCAGCGCATGGTGATCATCGGCCAGGTGCTGATCGTCGCAGTGGTGTTCGACGTGCTCTATCGTCGCTGGACGGGGGAGCGGCTCACATGAACACGCCGATGCCCATGACCGCCCCGCTGGTCGAGCTGAAAAACATCCACAAGGCCTTCTTCGGCGTGCGCGCCGTGGAAGACGTGAGCCTCACCGTCTACCCCGGCGAAGTGGTCGCCGTGCTGGGCCACAACGGCGCGGGCAAGTCCACGCTGATGAAGATGCTCGCGGGCGCCTTCCCGATCGACAGCGGCGAGATCCTCGTCAACGGCCAGCCGGCGAAGATCGACACGCCGGCCGATTCGCAGGCCCTCGGCATCGAGACCATCTACCAGACGCTCGCGCTGGCCGACAACCTCGACAGCGTGGCCAACCTCTTCCTCGGCCGCGAGCTGCTCACGCGCTTTCGCACGCTCGACGACGACGCGATGGAGGTCGCCGCGCGCGAGGTCTTCCACCGCCTCAACCCCAACTTCAAGAACATCCGCGTGCCGGTGCGTTCGCTCTCGGGCGGCCAGCGCCAGGTGGTCGCCATCTCGCGCGCGCTGTACTTCAACGCCCGCGTGCTCATCATGGACGAGCCCTGCGCCGCGCTCGGCCCGGAGGAGACACGCATGGTCCACGAGCTCGTGAAGAAGCTCAAGGCCCAGGGCGTGGGCATCTTCCTGATCACCCACGACATGCCCGACGTGTTCGGCCTTTCCGATCGCCTCACGGTGATGAAGAACGGCCGCACCGTGGGCACCTACAAGACCGCCGAGGTCACCGAGGACGAAGTCCTCGGAATGATCATCGGCGGCAAACCACTGCCCGGCAGGCCCAGCTCTTCACCGAGCCCCTGACCGGCAGACTTGAAAACGCCTGTTCTCCGCCAAAACCACCACCGCACATCCTTTTGGTCCACCCCATCCAGAACACAGGAGACATTTCGATGCACACCTCGACCAAGCGGGCCACGCTTCAACGCCTGGCCCTCGCCGCAGCCGCGGCCCTCGCGGGCGTCGGCGCCCAGGCGCAGACCACCACGCTGACCGTGGCCTCGTTCCCCAGCTTCGACATGGCCGTGAAGGCCGCGATTCCCCTCTACAAGAAGGTCAATCCCAACGTGGAGATCAAGCTCGTGAGCCTGGCCTTCATGGACCACCACACCGCGATGACCACCGCGCTCGCCGCTGGCGGCAACGTGCCCGACGTGATGGGCGTGGAGCTGAGCTTCATCGGCAAGTTCGTCGAATCGCGCGGCCTCGAAGACCTGGGCAAAGCGCCCTACAACGGCATGCAGCTCACGCCGAAGTTCGCCAAGTTCACCGTGCCGCTCGCGATGAGCGGCTCGGGCACGCTCGCGGCCATCCCGGCCGACATCGGCCCCGGCGCGCTCTTCTACCGCAAGGACATGCTCGACAAGGCCGGCGTCACCGAAGCCGACCTCACCAAGAGCTGGGAGTCGTACATCGAGGCCGGCAAGAAGGTGAAGGCCGCCACCGGCGCCTACCTGCTCGCCAACGCCGTCGACATCAAGGACATCTACATCCGCTCAGGGCTCAAGGCCGGCGAAGGCATCTACTTCGACAAGAAGGGCCAGCCGCTGATCAACACGCCGCGCTTCCAGAAGGGCTTCGAGCTCGCCAAGGCCGCGCGCACCGCCGGCATCGACGCCAAGATCGCCGCCTGGTCCAACGAGTGGAGCGAAGGCTTCAAGCGCGACAAGGTCGCCTCGCAGATGATGGGCGCCTGGCTGGGCGGCCACCTGAGCAACTGGCTCGCACCCGAATCGAAGGGCAACTGGCGCTCGGCGCAGCTGCCGGCCGGTGCCTTCGCCTCGTGGGGCGGCTCGTTCTACGCCATTCCCTCCAAGGCGCAGAACAAGGCCGCGGCCTGGGACTTCATCAAGTTCATGACGACCAACAAGGAAATGCAGATCGAGGCCTTCCGCAAGCTCGACGCATTCCCCGCGCTGATCGAAGCCCAGTCCGACCCCTTCGTCAACGAGCCGATCGAGTACTTCGGCGGCCAGAAGGCGCGCCAGCTCTGGAAGGTCTCCGCCGACAAGATCCAGGCCATCGCGGTCGACAAGTTCGACCCCATCGCCAACGAGATCGTC
>DASWSY010000739.1:0-5729 GCA_036402415.1 Rhizobacter sp.
ATGCCGCCCGAGAGCTGGTGCGGGTAACGGTCGCCGAAGCCGCCGAGCCCGACGCGCTTCAGCCACTCGTCGGCCTGCACCCGCGCATCGGCCACGCCGCGGAATTCGAGCCCGGCCATCACGTTCGCACGGGCCGTGCGCCAGGGCATCAGCGAGTCGGTCTGGAACATGTAGCCGGCGCGGCGACTGAGGCCCGCGAGCGGCTCGCCGAACACACGCACCGTGCCCGTGCTCGGTGCCAGCAGGCCTGCGGCCACGTTGAGCAGGGTGCTCTTGCCGCAGCCCGTCGGGCCCACCACCGAGACGAACTCGCCGGCGCCGACGGTGAGCGACACGTCCTTCACGGCGGTGTAGCGCTGCGAGGCCTCGTCGCGCGAAACGAAGGTGCAGCTCACCTCCTCGAGTTGCAGGGCAGGGGTCATGGTGGCGTCAGGTCAGGAGGCGATCGTGAACACGGGCAGCTTCAGGTCGTAGACGATCGCTGCCAGGCGTGTGCCGGCCACCGTGACGGCGCCTGCGAGGAACGCCCACCCGGTGCGGGCCCTAGCCGCGCGTGCGAGCAGGTACACCGCGATGCCCGCGATCGCCGCCGTGGCGTAGATGTCCTGGCGCAGGATCAGGGGCACCTTGGCCGACAGCACGTCGCGCAGCACCCCGCCCCCCGAGCCGGTGAGCGTGCCCATCAGCACCACCACCAGCGGGCGGCAGCCCGCTTTCTCGGCCACCTGCGCGCCGGAGATGGCGAACACCGCCAGGCCGATCGCGTCGGCCATCAGCAGCGCATCCCTCGGCACGGGGAGGAACTGCACCCACAGCACGGTGACGGCGGTCGCCGCGAGGATGGTGTAGATCGGGCCGCCGTCCTGCAGCCAGAAGATCGGGTGCCGGTTCAGCAGCACGTCGCGCAGCGTGCCGCCGCCAATGGCGGTGATCGAGGCCAGCACGATCACGCCAAGAAGGTCGAGCTGCGCGGCGATGCCGGCGAGCGCGCCGCTGGCGGCGAAGACCGCCACGCCAAAGAGGTCGAGGACGTAGAGCAGCACGGTGTGGCGTGTCTAGCCTTTCGGGTACTTCGCGTTGGCCTTCTTCACGAAGTCGTTGGTGTAGACCGCGCCCAGGTCGAAGGCCACGCTCTTCAGGCTTTCGTCCACGCTGAGCAGCGCGCGCAGTGCCGTGGTCGCGCCGGCATCCGGCACCATGCCGTCGGGCGAGAGCGCGCCCTTGCTGGCGAGGAAGGCATCGATGTAGACCGCGCGGTCGCCGAGCAGGTAGCTCTCGGGCACGGCCTTCACGATCTCGCTCGGCCCGGCGGCCTGGATCCATTTGTCGGCGCGCACGATGGCATTCGTCAGCGCCTGCACGGTGCGCGGGTGCTTGTCGATGAAGGCCTGCGGGGCATACAGGCAGCCGGCCGGCATGGGCCCGCCGAACACCCGGTCGGCCTCGGCCACCACGCGCGTATCCGACACGACCTTCAGGTCGCCGCTGCGCTGCAGGAGCGTGATCACCGGGTCGAGGTTGGAGATGGCATCGATCTGGCCCGAGCGCATTGCGGCCACGGCGCCGTTGGCCGCCCCCACGCCGATGATGGACACGTCGCCCGGCTTGAGCCCGGCCTTGGCAAGCACGAAGTTCACCATCACGTTGGTGCTGGAGCCTGGGGCGGTGACGCCGATCTTCTTGCCCTTCAGGTCGGCCACGGTCTTGAAGCCGGGCATCGTCTTCGGGTTCACGCCCAGCACGATCTGCGGCGCGCGGCCCTGCAGCACGAAGGCACGCAGCTTCTGGCCCTTGGCCTGCATGTTGATGGTGTGCTCGAAGGCACCCGACACCACGTCGGCGCTGCCGCCGATCACTGCCTGCAGGGCCCGCGAGCCGCCGGCGAAGTCGACGATGGTGACGTCGAGCCCCTCGGCCTTGAAGTAGCCCAGGCTCTCGGCGATGGTGAGCGGCAGGTAGTAAAGCAGGTTCTTGCCGCCCACCGCGATGCTGAGCTGCGGCTTTTCCGGCGTGGCGGGCTGGGCGTGGGCGAGGGCCGGCAGGGCGAGTGCCGCCAGCGTGAAGGTGCGTCGTTGCATGGGGTGTGTCTCCTGGTCCGGGCTCCTTGTACCAAGCGCACCGAAAGACGTGCATCCGTAGAATCCTTCGCAATGCGAGTTGAATTCCAGCGCCTGGCCGCGCTGACAGTGCTGGCGTGTGCCGGTGCCCTTGCCGTGGCCGCCCCTGCGCCGCCGGTCCCCGTGGTGGCCCCGGCGGCCGACCCTGCGGCCTCGGCACCGGTGTCGCTCTCGGCGCGCAAGGTCTACGAGCAGGCCCGCTCGCAGCTCGTGCAGATCCGCACCGTGCTCAAGGGCCAGGCGAGCCAGACGTCCGTGGGCTCGGGCTTCGTGGTCAGCCGCGACGGCCACCTGATCACCAATTTCCACGTCGTGAGCGAGGCGGCGCTCGAGCCCGGGCGGCACGAGCTCGTGCTCGTCACCGCCGACGGGCGCGAGATGCCGGCGCAGATCCTGATGCTGGACGTGCTGCACGACCTCGCGCTGCTGAAGGTGAACGACCCGAAGAAGGCGACGGGCTTCGATGCGCTCGCCTTCCGCCCCGACACCGACCGCCTGGCGCAGGGCGAGCGCATGTACTCGCTCGGCAACCCGCTCGACGTGGGCTTTGCGGTGATCGAGGGCAACTACAACGGGCTGGTCGAGCGCAGCTTCTACCCGCAGATCTTCTTCGCCGGTTCGCTGAGTGGCGGCATGAGCGGCGGCCCGGCGCTCGACCAGGCCGGGCGGGTGATCGGCATCAACGTGGCGCGGCGCGTCGACGGCGAGCAGGTGAGCTTCCTCGTGCCCGCCTCGTTCGCCAGCGCGCTGCTCGCGCGCGGGCGCGATGCGGCGCCGCTCAAGGGCGACGCCTGGCCCATCGTCGCCGCGCAGCTCACTGCCCACCAGGACGTGCTGACCGAACGTTTCATCGCCCAGGGCTGGAAACCGGCCACGCACCCACGCTACACCGTGCCGGTGCCGCCCGACCGCTTCATGCGTTGCTGGGGCTCGAGCGAGCCCTCGCGCACCGGCGGGCTCGACTTCGAACGCTCCGACTGCGTGATGGACACGCGCATCTTCGTCGGCGAGTTCAACACCGGCACCATTGCCACGCGCCACGAGGCGTACGACGGCCGCAAGCTCGGCACGCTGCGCTTCGCGGCGCAGTACGCGGCGAGCTTCCGCAACGAAGGCTTCGACCGGCTGCGCCCGCAGCACCAGACCAAGCCGCAGTGCCACGAGAACTACGTCGACCGCCAGGGCCTGGTGCTGCGGGCGGTGGTCTGCGTGCGTGCCTACAAGAAGCTGCCCAAGCTGTACGACGTGGCGGTGCTCGTGGCCACGCTCGACCAGGCGCAGGCCGGCGTGCAGGGCCGCTTCGACGCGCAGGGCGTGAGCTACGCCAGCGCGATGAAGCTCGCCCAGCACTACATCGAGGCCTACGCATGGGTGAAATGACGAGCCTCGGGCCCGCCGTCGGCGCGCCGCTCGCGGTGCTGGAGCTGCTCGACCGCGACGGCCACGTGCGCCGCAGCGTGAAGGTCGCGGCCTGGCCGCTGCGCGTGGGCCGTGCGCTCGACAACGACCTCGTGCTCGACGACCCCTACACCGCACCCGAGCACTTGCGCATCGGGCGCGACGCCTCGGGGCAGCTCGCGCTCACCGTGGGCGAGAGCGTCAACGGCCTGCAGTGCAACGGCCGCGTGCTCAAGGCCGGCGAGCAGGCGACGCTGGCCGCCGGCCCCCACGACACGCCGGTGCAGCTCGTGCTCGGCCGCACCCATCTGCGCCTGCGGCTGGCCACGCAGTCGCTCGCGCCCGAGCAGGTGCTTGCCGTCTCGCGGGTGCTGACGCAGGGCCTGCCGACGCTCGTCCTGCTCACGCTCGCCACGCTCGCGGTGCTGTGCTTCGGCACCTGGCTCGGCAGCGAACCCGACCTGCTCACCAAGTCGCTCACCTCCACGGCGATCACCGCACTCGGCATCGGCTTCGCGTGGACGGGGCTGTGGACCTTGCTGTCCAAGGTCTTCACCCACCAGGGCCATTTCGGCTGGCACCTGCGGGTGATGCTGCTCACCGTGCTGGCCTGGGAGGCGCTGATGGCCGGCACCGCGCTGCTGGCCTTCGCCTTCTCGTGGCCCTGGATCACCGACTTCAACTTCGTGCCGGCCTACGCCATCGTCGGCGTGATGCTGTACTTCCACCTGCAGGCCGTGGAGCCGCAGCACCCGCGCCGCACGCTCGGCTTCGCGGTCGGCAGCGCGCTCACGGGGCTGGTGCTCACGCTGTGGTTCAACCTGCAGGCGACCGACCGCACCGGCAGCGAGCTCTACATGAACCACCTGTTCCCGCCGGCCCTGCGCGTAGCCCGCCCGGTGGAGGTGCCGCAGTTCATGAAGGGCGTGGCCGAGCTGCAGTCGCGGCTCGATGCGAAAGCGAGGAAGCCAGATGCAGAAGACTGAATCTCCCGCCGGGCGTGGAACCGTGCTCGTGACGGGCGGCAGCCGCGGCATCGGCGCGGCCACCGCCCGGCTTTGCGCCGAGCGCGGCTGGGCCGTGGCCGTGAACTACACGCGCGACGCCGCCGCGGCCGACGCCGTGTGCGCGGCCATCCGGCAGGCCGGCGGCCGTGCGCTCGCGGTGCAGGCCGACGTGTCGGACGAAGCCCAGGTGCTCGCGATGTACGCGCGCATCGACGCCGAACTCCCGCCGCTCGCCGGCCTCGTCAACAACGCCGGGGTGATCGACGTCGCAGCGCGGGTCGACGCGATGAGCGTGGCGCGCCTGCGCCGCATGTTCGACGTCAACATCCTCGGCAGCTTCCTCTGCGCGCGCGAGGCAGTGCGGCGCCTGTCGACGAAGCACGGCGGCACGGGCGGCGCCATCGTCAACATCTCGTCGGCGGCGGCACGCATCGGCTCGCCCAACATGTACGTCGACTACGCCGCCTCGAAAGGCGCGGTCGAGACCCTCACGATGGGCCTGGCCAAGGAAGTGGCGACCGAAGGCGTGCGGGTCAACGGCGTGCGCCCCGGCATCATCGACACCGAGATCCACGCCAGCGGCGGGCTGCCCGACCGTGCCCGGCAGTCGGCGGCGCTGATCCCGATGCAGCGGCCCGGCACCGCCGACGAGATCGCGCAGGCGATCGTGTGGCTGCTGTCCGACGAGGCCAGCTACACCACCGGCGCCCTCCTCGACGTGACCGGCGGGCGCTGAAGGGCCGGGCGAAGCGTCAAAGCCCGCCGAGTTGCCGCGCGCGCTCGCGCTCGGCCGGCGCGAAGTGCGCCTGCAGCAGCGCCTCCAGGCGCTGGGCGGTGTCTTCCACCCCGAGCGCGGCGGCATACACCTGGTCGCGTTCGCGGATGAACCCCGGGTGGCGCAGCGCCCAGACCTGCCGTTCGGTGTCGAGCCGTTCACGCTCGATCTCGATGACCGACTTGCCGCCTTCCACCTCCACGAACTGCCGGCGCAGGTGCACCACCTCGTCGTCGCTCTCGCCGCGCGCGCGCATCGCGGCCACCTGGCGCTCCATTGCGAGCGAGAACTCCGCGCCGCCGAATTCCTCGGCCGCCACTTCGGGCGGCAGGTTCATGCGCAGGGCCAGCAGCCGCTGCTGTTGCTGCCATTCGCTCAGATTCGGGTCGGCGAAGATGCGCGCCACCTCGGCGGCGTAGAGGCGGCGTGCCT
>DASWSY010000740.1:0-3128 GCA_036402415.1 Rhizobacter sp.
CGGGCGATGTCGCCGACGAGGCCGTGCGTGCCCGGCAGGCTGCGTGCGACCTCGGCCACCCGCGCCGGCGTGCGGGCGACGAAGGCCACGTGGGCGCCGGCCGCGTGCAGTTCGCGCACGAGCGCGAGGCCGAGGCCCGAGGTGCCGCCGGTGACGGCGACGCGGAGCTGTCGAAGTGAAGAGGGGGTCATGTCGGGTCCGTGAAGCATCGATGGCCCGCACGATAGGCAGCGATGCAGGGCGCGCCGAGCGGGATGTCCAGCCGATTGGCAGGAAGACCTCGGAATGGACAATCGCCCCCATGCCGGCCGACGCTCCCACCCCGATCTCTGCCCACCTCGCCCGCAACCTGGTCGCGCTGCGCCACAGCCGCACGCTGACGCAGGAGCAGCTCGCCAAGGCCGCCGCGGTGCCGCGCTCGACCGTGGCCAACCTGGAGTCGGGCGACGGCAACCCCTCGCTCGCGGTGCTGGTGAAGGTGGCGGGCGCGCTGGGCGTGCCCATCGACGAGTTGCTCGCCTCGCCGCGCGCGCTCGTGCGGCGCTGGCCTGCGGGCGAGGTTGCCCGGCGCCAGAAGGGGCGCGGCGTGACCATCCGCGAGCTGGTGCCCGAACCCGTGCCCGACGAGATGATGGAGGTGATGGACTTCGCCCCCGCGGCCGTGATGGCCGGCACGCCGCACCTGCCGGGAACGCGCGAGTTCTTCACCTGCCTGCACGGGCGCGTGGTGCTGAGCGTGGCGGGCGAGCGCTACACGCTCGACGAGGGCGACGTGCTGGCCTTTCCTGGCAACCTGCCGCATTCGTACCAGAACGCCGAGGCGCATGCGCCGGCGCAGGGCGTGTCGGTGGTGGTGCTGGCGAAGGCCGGGGTGTAGCGGGCTGGGCGCGTCCCTGGTGCGAATGAGGGTTAGCGCCGCGCGTCTATCCTCGCGTCCCCGTTCACAACTCCAAGAGGGACTCCATGACGATGGCTGATTCGCTGCGCCGCATGCTGGCGGCACTGGCGGGCGCGCTGCTGCTGGCAGGCGCCGCGCAGGCCGCCGCGCCGCAGGTCAAGACCCAGGCGCCTGGCTGGTACCGCATGATGCTCGGCGACATCGAGGTGACTGCGCTGCTCGATGGCGCGATCGACCTGCACCCCGGCAAGCTGCTCACCAACACGAGGCCGAAGGACGTGAGTGCGCTGCTCGCGAAGTCCTTCCTCGGCGAGACGGTGCCGACCTCGGTCAACGCCTACCTCATCAACACCGGCGAGAAGCTGGTGCTGGTCGATGCCGGCGCGGCCACGCTCTTCGGACCCGGACTCGACCAGTTGCACGCCAACCTGAAGGCTTCGGGCTACCAGCCGGAGCAGGTCGACGTGGTGGTCATCACCCACCTGCATGGGGACCACATCGGCGGGCTGCTGCAGAACGGCCAGATCGCCTTCCCCAACGCCGTGGTGATGGCCGACCAGCACGATGCGGACTTCTGGCTCAGCCCGGCCAATCTGGAGAAGGCGCCCCAGGCGATGAAGGGCTTCTTCCAGGGCGCGCAGACCACCTTCGCTCCGTACGTGGCCGCCGGCAAGTTCAAGCCCTTCGAGGGCAACACCGAGATCGTGCCGGGCGTGAAGGCCATCGCCGCGCACGGCCACACGCCGGGGCATGCGGTCTATGCCGTCGAATCCAAGGGCCAGAAGCTCGTGCTGTGGGGCGACCTCATGCACGTGGCGGCGGTGCAGTTCCCGAGGCCCGAGGTGACCATCCAGTTCGACACCGATTCCAAGGCCGCGATGGCGCAGCGCAAGAAGGCCTTTGCCGACGCCGCCAAGGGCGGCTACTGGATCGCCAGCGCCCACCTGCCCTTCCCGGGCATCGGCCATCTGCGGGCCGAAGGCAAGGGCTACGTGTTCGTGCCGGTGCACTACACGCCCATCCGGTAGAGGCGGGCGCGGTGCCGGCCGGGCCGCTCAGGGCCGGCTGCCGGCGCCTGCGGGACGGGGCGTGGGCTCGGCCACGAAGCCGATGCGGCTGAGGCCGGCTTTTTGCACCGCACCGATCAGCTCGGCCACACGCCCGTAGGGCACCGCCCTGTCGGCGCGCAGCTGCACCTCGGTCTGCGGGTTGCGCCGTGCGGCCTGCGCCACACGTTCGGCGAAGGCATCGGGCGTGACGGGCCGGTCGGCGAGGAAGAGCTGCCCTTGCGAGTCGATCGACACGGCGATGAAATCGGGCTGGTCGCTGGCGGTGGCGGCTTCGCTCTTCGGCAGGTCGAGCTTGAGGCTCGAGCTCATCAGCGGGGCGGTGATCATGAAGATCACCAGCAGCACCAGCATCACGTCGATCAGCGGCGTCATGTTGATGTCGCTCATCGGCGGCGGCGCCGAGCTGCGTTCGAGGCGGCCGAAGGCCATGGCGTCAGGCGTCGTCGGTGGCGGGCGCGGGCCCGGCCAGCAGCTCGCGCAGGTCATGGGCAAAGCCTTCGAGCTCGGCTTCGCAGGCGGCCACGCGCTTGTTGTAGACGTTGTAGGCCAGCACCGCGGGGATCGCGACGGCCAGGCCCGCGGCCGTCATCACCAGTGCTTCGCCGACCGGGCCCGAGACACGGTCGATCGTCACCGTGCCGGCGGCCGAGATGCTGAGCAGCGCGTGGTAGATGCCCCAGACCGTGCCGAAGAGGCCGATGAAGGGCGCGGTGCTGCCGATGGAGGCGAGCACCACCTGGCCGAACTGGAGCTGCGCGAGCACGCGGTGCAGCGCATCGCGAAGGCGGCGCGTGAGCTGCGAGGCGAGGTGGCCGCGCGATTCGAGCGTCTGCGCCGAATGCGTGGCGGTGGCGGCGCCGAGCAGCGGGCGCAGCACGCCTTCGCGGTCGAACACGGCCAGCTGCTTCTCGCCTTCGTCGAGCGAGGCGGCGCCCCAGAACGCCGGCACGGCGCGCGCGATGTCGCGCCTCACGCGGCCGAGGATCCAGCCCTTCCAGAAGATCAGCACCCAGGCGCTGATCGACATCAGCAGGAGCAGTGCGGCCACGCCGCGCGTGATGGCGTCGCCCTGATGCCAGAAGTCGGCAAACCCCGCCATGTTCAGCCCAGGCCCAGCACGTCGGTCATCGAGTACAGGCCGCTGGACTTGTCGCGCAGGA
>DASWSY010000741.1:0-6447 GCA_036402415.1 Rhizobacter sp.
AGATCGCCGCCTTCACCAACCGTCCGCAAGACGTGATCGGCACGCATTTCTTCAGCCCGGCCAATGTGATGAAGCTGCTGGAGGTGATCCGCGGCGAGAAGACGGCGAAAGACGTGCTCGCCACCGTGATGGCACTCGGCAAGAAGATCAAGAAGACCTGCGTGGTCTCGGGCGTGTGCGACGGCTTCATCGGCAACCGCATGATCGAGCAGTACTCGCGCCAGGGCGGCTTCCTGCTGGAAGAGGGTGCCACGCCCGAGCAGGTCGACAAGGCGATCGAGAAGTTCGGCTTCGCGATGGGCCCGTTCCGCATGGGCGACCTCGCCGGCAACGACATCGGCTGGTACATCCGCAAGCGCCGCTACGTCGAGCAGCCCGACATGATCTACAGCAAGACCGCCGACGTGCTGTGCGAGATGGGCCGCTACGGACAGAAGACGGGTGCCGGCTGGTACGACTACAAGCCGGGCAAGCGCGATGCGATCCCGTCGAAGGAAGTGGTCGCGATGATCGAGAAGGTGCGTGCCGAGAAGGGCATCACCCCGCGCAAGATCAGCGACCAGGAGATCGTGCAGCGCCTGGTCTACGCGCTCGTCAACGAAGGCGCCAAGATCCTCGAGGAAGGCATCGCGCTGCGTGCCTCCGACATCGACATGGTCTACCTCACCGGCTACGGCTTCCCCGCCTTCCGTGGCGGCCCGATGTGCTACGCCGACACGCAGGGCCTCTACAACGTGGTGGCGGCCATGAAGCGCTTCCAGAAGAACCCGCTCGACGACGCGAAGTTCTGGGAGCCGGCCCCCTTGCTCGCCAAGCTCGCCGCCGAAGGCAAGACCTTCAGCTGAACGGAACCTCAGGAGACAAGCCGATGAAACGCGCCACCTTCACCAGCATGGAGACCAGCACCGCCGAAGACTGGGCCATCATCAAGGAGGAGGCGGGCGCTTTCCAGCGTGGCCTGCCCGACCGGCTCATCGCCCACCTGAAGCTGCTCGAAGGCGACTACGGCGGCTTCCCGGTCGACCGCTACACGCACTCGCTGCAGACCGCCACGCGTGCGATGAAGGACGGGCGCGACGACGAGTACGTGGTGTGCGCGCTGCTGCACGACATCGGCGACACGCTCGGCCCGGCCAACCACTTCGACATCGCCGGCGCGATCCTCAAGCCCTGGATCAGCGCCGAGAACCTCTGGATGGTGCAGCACCACGGCATCTTCCAGGGCTACTACTTCTTCCACCACCTGGGCCTGGACCGCCACCTGCGCGACCAGTTCGAAGGCCACCCGAGCTACGAGCGCACCGCCGAGTTCTGCGCGCTCTACGACAACCCGGCCTTCGACCCCAAGGGCGAGACGCTGCCTATCAGCGAGTTCGAACCGGCGTTGCGCCGGGTCTTCGCCAAGCCCAAGAACAGCATCTACATGCCGGCCCAGAAGGCCGCCTGATTCGACAAGACACCGGAGCATTCCCATGACCTCAGCCGTGATCGTTTCCACCGCCCGCACGCCGCTCGCCAAGAGCTGGAAGGGCGCTTTCAACATGACCCATGGCGCCACGCTCGGTGGCTTTGCGGTGAAGGCCGCTGTCGAACGCGCCGGCATCGAAGGCGCCGAAGTCGACGACGTGATCATGGGTTGTGCCACGCCTGAAGGCGCGACCGGTGGCAACATCGCCCGCCAGATCGCGCTGCGCGCAGGCCTGCCCATCACGACGAGCGGCATGACCATCAACCGCTTCTGCTCCAGCGGCCTGCAGACCATCGCCACCGCCGCCCAACGCATCATCGCGGGCGAGGGCGACGTGTACGTGGCCGGGGGTGTGGAGAGCATCTCCTGCGTGCAGAACGAGGCCAACCGCCACATGGCCGCCGACGGCTGGCTCGTGGAACACAAGCCCGAGATCTACTGGAGCATGCTGCAGACCGCCGAGCAGGTGGCCAAGCGCTACAACATCGGCCGCGACCGCATGGACGAATACGGCGCCGCCAGTCAGCAGAAGGCCTGCGCTGCGCAAGAGGCCGGCAAGTTCAACGCCGAGATGATCCCGGTCACCACGATGGCCGGCGTGGCCGACCCGGTGATGGGCCTGCGCACGAAGGAAGTGACCATCAGCGCCGACGAAGGCCTGCGCCCCGGCACCACCAAGGAAGGCATCGCCGGCATCAAGCCCGCGCTGCCCGGGGGCCTGATCTCCGCCGGCAACGCCAGCCAGTTCAGCGACGGCGCCGGTGCCTGCGTGCTGATGAACGAGAAGCTGGCCGAGCAGCGTGGCTTCAAACCGCTGGGCCGCTTCCTCGGCTTCGCGGTGGCCGGTTGCGAGCCCGACGAGATGGGCATCGGCCCGGTCTTCGCGGTGCCCAAGGTGCTGAAGAAGCTCGGCCTCAAGGTCAGCGACATCGATCTCTGGGAACTCAACGAAGCCTTCGCCGTGCAGGTGCTCTATTGCGCCGACACGCTTGGCATCCCGATGGACCGCCTCAACGTCAACGGCGGCGCCATCGCGGTCGGTCACCCCTACGGCGTGAGCGGCCAGCGCCTCACCGGCCACGCGCTCATCGAGGGCAAGCGCCGTGGTGCCAAGCGGGTGGTGGTGACCATGTGCATCGGCGGCGGCATGGGCGCGGCCGGCGTGTTCGAGGTGCTGTGACGAGCTGACGCCATGACCTACCGCTCCACCGTCGATTTCTTCCTGTATGACTGGCTGGCGGTGGAGGAGCTGACACGGCGTCAGCGCTTCTCCGACCATTCGCGCGAGACCTTTTCGTCGGTGCTCGACACCTGCGAGCGCATCGCGCGCGACAAGTTCGAGCCCTTCAACCGCCTGGCCGACACCGAAGAGCCGCACTTCGACGGCGAGAAGGTGATCCTGCCGCAGGCCTCGCACGATGCGGCCAGGGCCTATGTCGAGTCGGGCATGCTGGCCGCCGCGCAGGACTACGACATCGGCGGCATGCAGCTGCCCTGCGTGGTGGAGATGGCGGCCAACACCTTCTTCTCCAAGGCCAGCATCGGCTTGGGCGGTGGCGGCATGCTGACCGCCGGCAATGCCAACCTGCTGATGGCGCATGGCACCGAAGCGCAGAAGAACGTCTTCGCGAAGAACGAGTTCGCGGGCCGCTTCTTCGGCACCATGTGCCTGAGTGAGCCGCAGGCAGGCTCGTCGCTGTCCGACATCCTCACGCGGGCCACGCCCGATGGCGACGACTTCGAGGGCGACCCGCTGGGCCCACGCTACCGCCTGCGCGGCAACAAGATGTGGATCAGCAACGGCGAGCATGAGCTGACCGAAAACATCGTGCACCTGGTGCTGGCCAAGATCCCCGGCCCCGACGGCAACCTGATCCCAGGCACCAAGGGCATCTCGCTCTTCATCGTGCCGAAGAAGCTGGTCGACACCGAGGGCAATCTCACCGGCGAACGCAACGACGTGGCGCTCGCCGGCCTGAACCACAAGCTCGGCTACCGCGGCATTCCCAACACGCTGCTCAACTTCGGCGAAGGCAAGTACCCGGCTCGTGGCAAGGTCGGTGCGATCGGCTACCTCGTGGGCAAGCCGGGCGATGGCCTCAAGTGCATGTTCCACATGATGAACGAGGCGCGCATCGGCGTGGGCCTCGGCGCGGTGATGCTGGGCTACGCCGGCTACGAAGCGAGCCTCGAATACGCCAAGGGCCGCCCGCAGGGCCGCCCGATCAACCCGACGGGCAAGGACCCGAAGCAGCCGCAGATCCCCATCATCCAGCACGCCGACGTGAAGCGCATGCTGCTCGCGCAGAAGTCGTACTGCGAAGGCGCGCTCGCGCTGGAGCTGTACTGCTCACGCCTGGTCGACGAGCTGCACACCGGCGACGCCGACCAGCGTGCCGAAGCCGGCCTGTTGCTGGAGATGCTCACGCCCATCGCGAAAAGCTGGCCCAGCGAGTGGTGCCTGGAGGCCAACAGCCTCGCGATCCAGATCCACGGTGGCTACGGCTACACGCGTGACTATCCGGTGGAGCAGTACTGGCGCGACAACCGCCTGAACATGATCCACGAGGGCACGCACGGCATCCAGGGGCTGGACCTGCTGGGCCGCAAGGTCGTGATGGATGGCGGCAAGGGCCTCGCGCTGCTGGCCGCCAAGGTCAACGCGACGATCGAGCGTGCGGTGCAGACGCCCGAGTGGGCTGAAGCCGCGAACGCGCTGGCCGGTGCGCTCAAGCACCTGGGCAACGCGACCAAGGCCGCGTGGGCCACGGGCGTGCCCGAGGAGGCGCTGGCCAACGCGGTGCCGTACCTGCAGGCCTTTGGTCACACGGTGCTCGCCTGGATCTGGCTCGACGTGGCCCTCTGCGCGCAAGCGTCGAAGACCGACGAGAACCTGCGACAGGGCACGCTGGCCGCGGCGCGCTATTTCTTCCGCTACGAGCTGCCGCGTGTGCCGGCCTGGCTCAAGGTGGTGGAGACACGCGACGACACCTGCCGCACCATGGATGAATCCTGGTTCTGAACACACCCCCATGAAGACGAGCACGCTCGACACGCTGATCTGGGTCCTCATCTACGGCGGGCTGCTGGGCGTGGGCCTCGGGCTCTCGGTCCAGCGCAGCGACGACGGGCTCGGCACCACCGTGATCGTCATCGGCGGTGCCGTCGCGGCCCTCGGCTTCGCCCTCATCTATGTGCGCTCGCGCATGAAAGACACGCCTCAACCCTCCGACAAGACAACACCATGAGCACCCCGATCCAGAAACTCTTCGACCTCAGCGGCAAGACCGCCTTCGTCACCGGCGGCTCGCGTGGCCTCGGCCTCCAGATCGCCGAAGCGCTCGGCGAGGCCGGCGCGCGCATCCTGCTCACCTCGCGCAAGGCCAGCGACCTGGAAGAGTCGGCCGCGCACCTGAAGGCGCGCGGCATCGACGCGCTGTGGGTCGCCGCCGACGCGAGCCAGCCGGAAGAGATTCAGCGCATCGCGAAAGACGCGATGGCACGCCTGGGCAACGTCGACATCCTCGTCAACAACGCCGGCGCCACCTGGGGCGCCCCGGCCGAAGACCACCCGCTCGAAGCGTGGGACAAGGTCATGAACCTCAATATCCGCAGCATCTTCCTGATGAGCCAGGCCATCGGCAAGCTGAGCATGATCCCGCGCAAGCAGGGCCGCATCATCAACGTGGCCTCGATCGCCGGCCTCTCCGGCGCCGGCCCCGACATCCAGTACATCGCCTACGGCACGAGCAAGGGTGCGGCGGTGAACTTCACCCGCACGCTCGCGGGCGAGTGGGGCAAGTACGGCATCACCGTCAACGCACTGGCGCCAGGCTTCTTCCCGAGCAAGATGACCAAGGGCACGCTCGATCGTGTGGGGGCCGACAAGATGGCCGAGAAGGCGCCGCTGCGCCGCATCGGCGACGACGACGACCTCAAGGGTGCCGCACTGCTCTTCGCTTCGGCGGCGGGCAAGCACATCACCGGGCAGATCCTCGCGGTGGACGGTGGCGTGAGCGCCGTGCATGGCGGCTGAACCGTCGCCGGCATGAAGTTCCACACCTACATCCCGTTCGTCGAGCACCTCGGCTTCGAGTTGCTCAAGTTCGAGGATGGCGAGGCGGAGATCGCCGTCACGTTGCGGGAAGAACTCTGCAACTCGTGGAGCGTGGCGCATGGCGGCGTGACGATGACGCTGCTCGACGTGACGATGGCCCATGCCGCGCGCGCCACCGGCCTGGAAGGCGTTGGGCAGGACAATGGCATCGGCGTCGTCACCATCGAGATGAAGACGAGCTTCATGCGCCCGGGCCTCGGCCGCCTGCATGCCAAGGGCAAGCGGGTGCATGGCACCGCATCGCTCGCGTTCTGCGAGGCGCAGGTGTTCGACGAGAAGGGCGCGCTCGTCGCCCAGGCCACCGGCACCTTCAAGTACCTCAAGGGCCTGCCCGCGGGCGGCCGCAAGATCATGCGCAACAACGCGTCAGATTGATCGCGCCGCTGCGACACAAGACTGCCTCAAACCATCACGAACACGCCCATGTCCGATCTGGTCCTGCACCACTATGCCGGCTCGCCCTTCTCGGAGAAGGTGCGCCTCATCCTCGGCTACAAGGGCCTGGCCTGGAAGTCGGTCACCGTGCCGGTGATGCTGCCCAAGCCCGACGTGGTGGCGCTCACCGGCGGCTACCGGCGCACGCCCTTCCTGCAGGTCGGCGCCGACATCTACTGCGACACCGCGCTGATGTGCCACGTGATCGACGCGATGGCGCCGCAGCCGCCGCTGTACCCGGTGGCCGCGGGTGGCCTGCAGCACATGCTGGCGCAGTGGGCCGACACCACGCTCTTCTGGGCGGCCATTCCGTACACCATGCAACCGGCGGGCGCAAAGTTCCTGTTCGGCGATGCGCCGCCCGATTTCCTGAAGGCCTTTGCCGCCGACCGCGCCGCGATGACGCCCCACCTGCGCCGCGCGACGA
>DASWSY010000742.1:0-5060 GCA_036402415.1 Rhizobacter sp.
CTCGCAGACGGCCTCGGCAAGCGGTGGCCAGCCGGTGCAGCCGGGCGAGGCCGATGCCGCCACCGCGGCGGCCGCGCCGAGCATCCAGCCGCCGGGCACGCGCGCCGCGACGGACGAGAGGAACGACACCCCGTGAGCGGCCACCGCTTCACGGCCGGCGACATCTTTCTCTTCCAGCAGATCAAGTCGCTGCACGCGAGCCCGGCACGCCAGGAGGTGGTGTGCGACGTGCAGCGCGTCGAACCCGCCGACGACGGCTACCGCAGCGCCCTGTGGGTGTTCGACCTCGACGGCCAGCGCGAGCCCCGGCAGATCACCGCGGGCACCGCGCTCGACGCGCAGCCGCAGTGGTCGCCCGACGGCCAGCGCATCGCCTTCCTGTCCGACCGTGCCGGCGGCGCACCTCAGCCACACCTGATCGATCGCGACGGCGGCGAGGCCCGTGCACTCCCGGAATTGCCGCAAGGTGCAGAAAGCATCGCGTGGCTGCCCGACGGCCGCGCGCTGCTGGCCACCGGCCCGGTATCGGTGAACCCCGACGCGCACGGCGAGGTCGCCGACGCCGGCGACTGCCCGCCGCCCGAACGCGGGCCCGACGCGCCGCAGGTGGTCTGGCGCCTGCCCTACAAGCTCGACGGGCTGGGCTACACGCTCGCCGAGCGCATCCACCTCTTCCGCCTCGACGTCGACACCGGCACCGTCGCCCAGCTGACCCGGGGCGACTTCGAGGTCCACGGCTTCCAGGTGTCTGCGGACGGACGGCGCGTGGCCTATTCGCGCACCCGGGCCGGGGCGCAGCACTGCACCGACATCTGGGTGATGAACCTCGACGGCACGGAAGACCGCCGCCTCACCCACGACCAGGCCAGCGCGAGCGCGCCCTCGTGGTCGCCCGACGGGCGCTGGATCGGCTTCCAGGGCGCGCTCGACGAGGGCGATGCGCAGGCCCGGCTGTGGCGCATCGAGATGGCGACGGGCCGCGTGCAGGCGCTCGGCGACGAGTCGATCGAGATCGTGCCGGGCATGCCGCCCTGCTGGGCAGATGACGGCCGGCGCTTCGCCTGCGTGTGGGCGCACCGCGGCCTGCAGCAGGTGGTGGTAGTCGACGCGAACGACGGCAGCTGCAGCGTCGTCGTGGACGGCCTGCGGCACGTCGAGCATTTCGCCGCCACGCCTTCGCGCGTGGTCTACACGGCCACCTCACCTTCGCAGGCGCACGAGCTCTACGCATGCGACTGGCACGGCAAGGGCGAACGCCAGCTCAGCCACTTGAACCCCTGGTGGCATGACCGCCCGGTGCCGCGCGTGGCGATGCGCCGCTTCACCGTGCCCGACGGCCGCGGCGGCGAGGAAGAGATCGAGGGCTGGCTGATGCTGCCCGCCGACCATGACGGCGGGGCGCTGCCCTTGCTGGTCGACGTGCACGGCGGGCCGGCGAGCTACGTGCTCGTGGCCTACACCTCCGCTCCGCACTGGCCGGTGCTGTGCAGCCAGGGCTGGGCGGTGCTCGCGCTCAACTGCGTGGGCTCCAGCAGCTACGGCCGCGAGTTCTCGGCACGGCTGCGCGGGCGATGGGGCGAGCTCGACCTGCAGCAGCAGCTCGCGGCGGTGAAGGCCTTGCAGGCCGAAGGCCTGGCCGACGAGCGCGTGGCGATCTCGGGCAAGTCGTACGGCGGCTACCTGAGCGCCTGGGCCATCGGGCAGACGCGCGTCTTCCGGAGCGCGGTCGTCCTGGCGCCGGTGGGCAACCTGGAGACGCACTACGGCACATCCGACAGCGGCTTCTACGCCGACCCTTACTCGATGTGCGGCGAGCCCTTCCTGAACCGCGAGACGAGCGTCAAGCTCTCGCCGATGAAGCACGTGCAGAAGACCTGCACGCCCACGCTCTTCCTGCAGGGCGCGGAAGACGAGCGTTGCCCGAAGTGCCAGTCGGAGGAGCTCTACGTGACCATCGCGCGCGCCGGCAGCACGCCCACCGAGATGGTGCTGTACCCCGGCGGCAGCCACCACTTCTGGGAGAGCGGCCGGCCCTCGCACCGGCTGGACGCACTCACGCGGCGCCTGGGCTGGCTCACGCGCTGGATCGACCAGCCGCTGAGGAAGCCTTCTTCCGGGACGGGCCCCCCGCCGACGCGCGCGCGAGCTCGATGAAGGCCTCGACGTAGTCGGTGTGGCCGTCGGCCGTGCGGGTGCCGAGGAAGATCTTCTTGGCAATGCCGCGCGGGCCCAGGCGCACCGCCACCACCTTCATCCTGGCCGCGTATTCCTCGGCCAGCCAGCGCGGCAGCGCCGCGACGCCGCGGCCGCTCTCGACCATCTGCAGCATGATGTCGGTGGTCTCGATGGTCTTGTGCCGCCGTGGCGAGATGCCGGCCGGCAGCAGGAACTGGGTGTAGACGTCGAGCCGGTCGGTCGCCACCGGGTAGGTGATGAGCGTCTCGTCCATGAGCTCGCGCGGCTTGACGTGCAGCGCCTTCGCAAGCGCGTGGCCTTGCGCCACGACCAGCACCTGCTCGTAGTCGAACACCGGCTCGAAATGCAGCCCCGGCCGGTCGAGCGGATCGGGCGTGACGAGCATGTCGATCTCGTAGCCGAAGAGCGCGCCGATGCCGCCGAACTGGAATTTCTGCTTCACGTCGACGTCGACGTCGGGCCAGGCCGCGAGGTAGGGCGAGACGATCTTCAGCAGCCACTGGTAGCAGGGGTGGCACTCCATGCCGATGCGCAGCGTGCCGCGTTCGCCCTGCGCGTACTGCTGCAGCTTCTCTTCGGCCAGGGCGAGCTGCGGCAGCACGCGGCTGGCCACGGCGAGCAGGTATTCACCGGCCTGCGTGAGCCGCAGGCTGCGGCCCTCGCGCAGCCAGATGGGCGTGCCGAGCTGCTGCTCGAGCTTCTTCATCGAATGGCTCAGCGCCGACTGCGTGAGGCACAGCACCTCGGCCGCCGCGGTGAGCGAGCCCTGCCGGTCGACCTCTTGCACGATGGCCAGGTGGCTGCGCTCGAGCATCCATGAACTCCATTCATCGACTGTTGAGTTAATACCATTTTACTTCATGGGTCTGCCTGCCTACCCTTCGCAGCTTCACAAGGGATGCACACGCGACGCACATGACCACCACCCACAACCTCGGTTTCCCGCGCATCGGCGCCAAGCGCGAACTCAAGTTCGCCCTCGAGTCCTACTGGAAGGGCGAATCGAGCCGCGACGAGCTCAAGGCCCTGGGCGCGCAACTGCGCCGCCGCCACTGGAAGCAGCAGGCTGCGCTCGACCTCGTGCCGGTCGGCGACTTCGCCTTCTACGACCAGGTGCTCGACATGAGCTTCACGCTCGGCAACCTGCCCGAGCGCGTGCAGGGCTTCCATGGCGATGCGCTCGACAACTACTTCCGCGTGGCCCGGGGCCGCTCGGCGCAGACGGGCGAGCCGCACGACGCCTGCTGCGGCGGTGTGGCGGCCGGCGAGATGACCAAGTGGTTCGACACCAACTACCACTACATCGTGCCGGAGTTCAGCGCCGGCACGCAGTTCAAGCTCGACGCCTCGCGCCTGGTGGCGCAGCTCGCCGAGGCACGCGAACTCGGCATCGCGCCCAAGCCGGTGATCGTGGGCCCGGTGACCTACCTCGCGCTCGGCAAGGCGCGCGACCATTCCGACAAGCTCGCGCTGCTGGAGCGCCTGGTGCCCGTCTACTGCGAACTGCTGGAGACGCTGGCGGCGCACGGCGTGGAGTGGGTGCAGGTCGACGAGCCGCTCCTGGTGACCGAGCTCGACATCGACTGGCAGCACGCCTTCAACCAGGCCTACCACCACCTGAAGAGCTGCCGCGTGAAGCTGCTGCTGGCCACCTACTTCGGCGCGCTCGACGACAACCTGCACCTCGCCGCCAACCTGCCGGTCGCCGGCCTGCACCTCGACGCGATCAACGCCCGCGCCGACGTGAAGCCGCTGCTCAACCTGCTCTCGCCGCTGAAGGTGCTGTCGCTCGGCGTGATCAACGGCCGCAACATCTGGAAGACCGACCTCGGCGCCACGCTCGACTGGCTGGAGCCGCTGCACGAACGCCTGGGCGAGCGCCTGTGGATCGCGCCCTCGTGCTCGCTGCTGCACGTGCCGGTCGACCTGGAACAGGAACACAAGCTCGACCCCGAGCTGAGGTCGTGGCTCGCCTACGCGCTGCAGAAGCTCGACGAGCTCGACGTGCTCGCCCGGGCCTTGAAGCACGGCCGCGAGGCGGTACGCGACGAGCTGGCCGCGAACCGGGCCGCAGTCGACTCGCGCCGCCACTCGCCGCGCGTTCACAACCCGGCGGTGAAGGCCGCGGTGGCCCGGCTCGACGCCTCGCTCGGCCAGCGCCGCAGCCCCTACGCCGAACGCGCGCGCCGCCAGGCCGCCCGGCTGCAACTGCCGCCCTACCCCACCACCACCATCGGCTCCTTCCCGCAGACGGCCGAGATCCGCCACGCGCGCAGCGAGTACAAGGCCGGCCGCCTGGGCGAGGTGAGCTACCTGGCGGCGATGCGCGCCGAGATCGAGCGCAGCGTGCGCGAACAGGAGGCGCTGGGGCTGGACGTGCTGGTGCACGGCGAAGCCGAACGCAACGACATGGTCGAATACTTCGGCGAGCAGCTCGAGGGCTACGCCTTCAGCCAGTTCGGCTGGGTGCAGAGCTACGGCTCGCGCTGCGTGAAGCCGCCCATCCTCTTCGGCGACATCCGCCGCCCGAAGCCGATGACGGTCGCCTGGACACGCTTCGCGCAGTCGCTCACCACGCGCCCGATGAAGGGCATGCTGACCGGGCCGGTGACGCTGCTCAACTGGTCGTTCGTGCGCGACGACCAGCCGCGCTCGGTGTCGTGCCGGCAGCTCGCCCTGGCCATCCGCGAGGAAGTGCTCGACCTTGAAAAAGCCGGCGTCGGCGTGATCCAGATCGACGAGGCCGCGCTGCGCGAAGGCCTGCCCCTGCGCAGGTCGGACTGGAAGGCCTACCTCGACTGGGCGGTGGACGCCTTCCGCATCAGCGCCAACGGCGTGGCCGACGAGACGCAGATCCACACCCA
>DASWSY010000743.1:0-8544 GCA_036402415.1 Rhizobacter sp.
CCCGTGCGAAACCGCAAGATTTGGCAGGCGGCGCCGGCTCCGGCCGGCTAGGGACCGCGTCAGGCCGAACGGCGAGGGGCGGCCTTCTTGCGCCCGGCGGGCGAAGAGGCCTTGGCGGGCTGCATCGGCAGCGCACGTGTGGACTCACGCACCACCAGTTCGAGCCGCGCCATCGGGCCGCGGGGCGGCTTGCGACCGTCGATGAGGGCGACCACTGCGTTGGCCGCTTCGCGCCCCAGTTCGCGCAAGGGCTGCTTCACCGAGGTGAGCGGCGGCACGCAGTAGGCCGAGTGGGCCACGTCGTCGAAGCCGACCACCGACACGTCGTCGGGCACGCGCAACTGGCGGCGGTGCAGGGCGAGCATCGCGCCGTAGGCGGAGTCGTCGTTGGCGCAGAAGACGGCCGAGAAGGGCAGGCCACGGTCGAGCAGCAGCGTCATCGCGCTCAGGCCGCCCGCCTCGACGTAGTTGCCCGGGGCCACGAGCCGCGGGTCGAAGCCGATGCCGGCCGACTGCAGGGCGGCGCGGTAGGCGAGGAAGCGCTGGTCGGCATCCGATCGCCCGGTGGGCCCGCCGATGTAGGCGATGCGCCGGTGGCCGAGCTCCAGCAGGTGCTGCATGGCCTGCTGCGCGCCCAGGCCGTGGTCGAAGGCCAGCGAGTGCACGAAGCGCGAGTTCACCTGCCGGCCCACCACCACCATGGGCACGGTCTGCGCGTGGCGGTCGAGGGTTTCGTCGTCGATGCCGGGGTGGATGAGGATGAGCCCGTCCACGCGCCGCCCCTCCATCGAGGCCAGTCGCTTGGCCTCGTCGTCGCGCTCCCAGTGGGTGCTGGCGAAGATGGCGTCGTACTCGTGGCCGATCAGGCCGTCTTCCACGCCGCGCATGGCTTCGTTGAAGAACGAGCTCACGATCTCCTGCGTGAGCACACCCACGGTCAGGGTGCGGCCCCGTGCCAGCCCGCGGGCGACCAGGTTGGGCCGGTAGTTGAGGCGCTGGATGCTCTGCTCGATGGCGGCGGCCTTGTCGTCGGCCACGAAGTGCGTGCCGTTCAGGTGGCGCGAGACGGTGCTCGTGGAGACGCCGGCCAGGCGTGCCACTTCTTCCAGCGTGATCTTGGTGGCCATGGGTGCCGCGTTTGGATGAGGTTTCATGATAGCGCTTGCTTGGGATTGGACGATCCGGTGTGTTTCCCTGGTACATCTCGCTTCCCCTGATGCGCTTCGCAAGATCGGCACGGTGCATTCGTTGCAAGCGCTTGCACGGCTCGCTATCGTCACGGGCATGCAACCCGATCACTTCAAATTTCCGCCAGGCTTCCTCTGGGGCGCCGCCACCTCGGCCTACCAGATCGAAGGCAGTGCCGACGCCGACGGCCGCACCCCCAGCATCTGGGACACCTTCGCCAGGACCGCCGGCCGCGTCGCCAACGGCGACACCGGCGACCGCGCCTGCGACTCCTACCGGCGCGTCGAGGAAGACGTGGCGCTGCTGCGCACGCTCGGCGTGCAGGCCTACCGCTTCTCGATCTCGTGGTCGCGCGTGATGCCCTCGGGACGCGGGCCACTCAACCCCGCCGGTGTCGACTACTACCGTCGCCTCGTGCGCCTGCTGCGAGAGGCCGGCATCCAGCCGATGGCCACGCTCTACCACTGGGACCTGCCGCAGGCCCTGCAGGACGAAGGCGGCTGGGCCTCGCGCCGCTGCGCGCATGACTTCGCCCACTACGCCCGCGCGATGTTCGAGGCGCTGGGCGACGAGGTGCCGGTCTGGTTCACGATCAACGAGCCGTGGTGCGCGTCCTTCCTCTCCTACGCCTACGGCCTGCATGCGCCGGGCGAGCGCGACCTCGCGCGGGCCGTGACGGTGGCCCACCACCTGCTGCTGGCGCACGGCCTGGCGGTGAAGGAGTTCCGGCGCGGCGAGTTCGCCGGCCGCATCGGCATCGCGCCCAACGTGGAGTGGCACGAGCCCTACACCAGCCACCCGGCCGACGTGGCCGCGTGCGAGCGGGGCCTCGCCTGGTTCAACCGCTGGTTCCTCGACCCGCTGTACCGCGGGCGCTACCCGTCGGACATGCTCTCGCGCTACGCCGCGCTCGGCATCCACCCGCCGGTGGAAGACGGCGACATGGCCATCATCGCCCAGCCCACCGACCTGCTCGGCATCAACTACTACTCGGGCTGCTACTCGCGCGAGGCGCTGCCCGGCGAAGCTCCGCAGGATGACGTGGCGCGCCAGATCCACGAGCTGCGCCGGCTGGAATCCGTCGACGTGCCCGGCTTCAAGAAGACCGACATCGACTGGAACATCTTTGCCGACGGCTTCTACAAGGTGCTGTCGTGGATCCGCGAGGAGTACGGCAACCCGCCGATCGTGGTCACCGAGAACGGCGCCTGCGACAACACCGGCCCCGACGCCGACGGCGTGATCGACGACGCGGCCCGCATCGAGTACTTCCGCCGCCACGTCATCGCGCTCGACCGCGCGGTGCGTGCCGGCAGCGACCTGCGCGGCTACATGGCCTGGTCGCTGATGGACAACTTCGAGTGGGCCTATGGCTACGGCATGCGCTTCGGACTGGTGCACGTCGACTTCGAGACCTTCGCGCGCACGCCGAAGGAGAGTTTCCATTGGTACCGCCGCCTGATCCAGGAAGGCGGCTGCGTCGCATGAAAGCCAGGAGCATGATGAAACGAGTGGTGGTGTGGGCCGCGGGTGCGGCGCTGCTGTGTGGATGTGCGGCGCCAGCGCCGCAGGCGTCGAAGGTGGACGCGCGCGTGACCGTGAACGCCGACCAGGCCGGCCTCGCCGTCAACCCGGCCGTGACGCGCGGCTACAACTTCGGCAACTGGATGGCGATGGTCGACCACGGCGAGGCGCTCGCGCTCACGCCGGCCGCGACGCTGCGTTTCCCCGGCGGCAACATCGGCGACGAGCAGGACATGGACGCGGGCACGCTGGACGCGTTCCGCTCGCTGCTCACGCTGGTGAAGGGCTCGCCCGAGCTCGTGATCCAGACGCGTGTGTTCGCCGGGCGCGTGGACCGCGTGCCCGCCAACCGCCCCGAAGACGCCGCGTCGGCGGTGCGCATGGCCCGCGAGCGTGGGCTCAAGGTGCGGCACTGGGAGATCGGCAACGAGCCCGATCTCTATGCCGTCACGCGCGGCGACAAGAGCTGGACGCCCGAGCGCTACTGCGAGGTCTTCCGCGCGCAGGCCAAGGCGGTGAAGGCGGTGGACCCGCAGATCAAGGTGGTGGGGCCGGCCGTCTCGGGCATCCACGCGGCGCCGATGCGCTTCCTCGAGCGTTTCGTCGAGCTGTGCGGCGACGTGGTGGACGTGGTCTCGTATCACATCTACCCGACCGAAGGCGACGGCAGCGAAGACGCGGCGCTCGCGAGCGTGGCGCAGGTCGATGCGACCCTGCGCTCGGTGCGCGACACGCTGCGCGACCCGCGCCGCAACCCGCTCGGCCACACCCGCGAGCTGCCGATCGCGGTGACGGAATACGGGCTGTCGTGGAAGACCGACCGGCCGCGCTTCCTGGCCGACATGCCTGCGGGCCTGTGGACGGCCGAGACGGCGCTGCGCCTGGCCCGCCAGGGCGTGGACATGGCGCACTACTTCGCCTACCAGGGCACCGGCTTCCATGGCCTGCTCGACAACGCCGGTGTGCCGCGCCCCACCTACTACGCGTTCCGCCTGCTGAACGACCTGGAGGGGCGTTTCGTGCAGGCCGAATCGAGCCACAGCCGGCTCTGGTCGCACGGCGTGCGCAACGGCAACACGCTGCAGGTGCTGCTGCTCAACACGCAGACAGCGCCCTTGCGCGCGGCGCTCGACGTGGCCGGCTGGCAGCCGCAGCAGGTGAAGTACTTCGATGCTGCCATCGTGGAAGGCGAAGCCGATTTCGGCACCTTGCCGGCCAGCCGCGAGCTCACGCTGCCGGCGCGTTCGATGGCGGTGGTGAAGCTGCAACGCGCGCCTTGATGACCCCACTAGATACATACAGACAGAAGGAGACACACGACATGAACAGCTCCAGCACGCGCCTTGGCGCGCGTGGCGGCATCGCCCTGGCCGCGATCGCCCTCGTCACCGGCTGCGCCACGGTAGACGCCCCTGGCCCGGGCACCAGCGCCCCTGCGGCCAAGCCTGCATCTGCCAGCGCGGCAACCGCGCCGCAGGTGTTCGCGGTGCCCGCGCCTGCCGGCGCCACGGCGCAGGGCGGCACGCACGAGGCCATCGCCTATTCCTAAAAGGAAGGCGATGCCCGCGTCGACGACGTGAAGGTCGCCGACGGCGTGGCCCGCATCACCGGCACCGTGTGGCCGCAGAAGGGCAGCACCTGGGCCGGCATCGGCTTCCTGACCACGCCAGGGCCGGCCGGCAAGACCAGCGACCTCACCGCGCAGCGCCAGCTGCGGCTGCAGCTCGCCTCGCCCACCGCCACGCAGTTGCGGCTGCGCGTGCTCGGCGACGACCCGGCCACGCGCCAGTCGGGCTGCTACCCGGTGGCCACCGTGGCCGTCACCCCCGCGCTGCGCGAAGTGACGGTGCCGCTGTCGGCCTTCCGCCCCGAAGGCTATTGCGACACGCGGGGCAAGACGATCGCGAGCGTGCTGCCCGCCGTCGCCGCCATCGAGGTGAGCGACCCCACGCTGAGCGGCAGTGCGCGCCGCACGGTCGACTTCAGCGTCGGCCGCATCACCGTCGGGCCCTGAGCGGCCCGTTTCGTTTCACGCACTCTTCTTCTAGTGCGTTCCGGCCGCTCCGGCCGGAAAAGTGTGCCGTAGTGCGCATCGTGTGATGCGCACCCGGCCGGTCGCCCGACCGGCCGCTGGCGAAGGGGGCATTCACCCCCGTTTCCTCATGACCCCGGTCTGGCGGGAATTGGGCGGCTTCCGCCCCTTTCATTCCGCTCAAGTCCGCAGGCGTCCCCGGAACAATGACCTGGCGAAAACCAAGGTCGCGCCGTGCACATGACTGTCTTTCAACGCCTTTCCCGACCGCCCTGCGGATCACCCCAAATGACCGGGTTTCGGTGCGCTGATCGCCAGACCACGACGGCACACCCTCTTACACACTTGATGCAATGCCAGGCTCTCCATTCGAGCCCGGCGAAGCGGAGCCACCCATGAACGTCAAACGCTTTACCGCGCGCACCTCGCGCGACGCCCTGACCCTGGTGCGCCAGGCTTTCGGCGAAGACGCCGTGGTGTTGTCGACCAAGCCCTGCCCCGAAGGCGTGGAGGTGCTGGCCATGGCGCCCGAAAGCGTTCAGCAGATCGAGCGCCTGTCGGCCTCGTCGGTGGCTGCCCGTGCGGCGGCGCCTCAGCAGGCCGCCGCCCGCCCGGCACCCGCCAAGCCCGCCAAGCCGGCCGCCGCGGCCCAGAAGCCGATGCAGGACGACGTGCAGGACGACGTGGCCCGCCTGTCGATGAGCACGCTGTCGTTCCAGGACTACGTGCGCGAGCGCATGCTCAAGCGGCGCCAGGCCGCGATGAACGCCCAGGCCCGTGGCCAGGAGCCGTCGTTTGCCGATTCGCGCCAGGACTTCGCGGACTCCCGCCAGGACTTCGCCGACTCGCGCCAGGGCTTCATGGATTCGCGCCAGGACTACGACGCCGACATGCCCAGCGCCCTGGAGCAGCGCCTGGCCGCGCGCAGCGCCACGCTGCCCCAGCCGCCCAAGACCCCGCCCAGCCTGGCCATCGTCAACCCGCCGGCCGCGCCGCGCTCGCAGATGCGCGAGCCGCCGATCCTGCGCGAAGAAGTGCGTGCGGCGCAGGCCGCCATGCCCCAGGCCCAAGCGGCCACCCCGTCCATGGCCCAGCCCGTGGCGCCCGTGCCCTCGCTTGCCGACACGCAGAGCGCCGTCAACCTGGCCGCCGCGCGCCGCGAGCAGCAGGACATGATGAACGAGCTGCGCTCGATGAAGGGCCTGATCGAAGACCGCTTCGGCGCGCTCGCCTTCATGGAGAAGATGCAGCGCCACCCGGCGCAGGCCCAGCTCATCCAGAAGCTGCTCGACTGCGGCTTCTCGCCCGCGCTCACCCGCAAGCTCGTCGAGAGCCTGCCCACCGACGTGGCCGACGAAACCGCCTGGGCCGCCAACGTGCTGGAGCGCAACCTCATCACCGGCGAAGCCGAGCACGCGCTGGAAGACCAGGGTGGCGTGTTCGCCCTGATCGGCTCCACCGGTGTCGGCAAGACGACCAGCGCCGCCAAGATCGCTGCCGCCTTCGCCTCCAAGCACGGTGCCAACAACCTCGGCCTCATCACGCTCGACGCGTATCGCGTGGGCGCCCATGAACAGCTGCGCGCCTACGGCCGCATCCTCGGCGTGCCGGTGCACACCGCCCACGACCGCGCTTCTCTGGAAGACCTGCTCGAACTGCTGGCCTCGAAGAAGATGGTGCTGATCGACACCGCCGGCATGGCCCAGCGCGACACCCGCACCCGCGAGCTGCTGGAGATGCTGGCGCACCGCTCGATCCAGAAGCTCCTGGTCGTGAACGCCGCGGCCCAGGGCGAGACGATCGAGGACGTGATGATTTCCTACCGCGCGGCCACCTGCCGCGGGATCATTCTTTCCAAGATGGACGAGGCCGTGAAGCTGGCCCCGGCGCTGGACGCGCTGATCCGCCACAAGCTCAAGGTGGTGGGCGTGGCCAATGGCCAGCGCGTGCCCGAAGACTGGCACCGCCTGTCGGCTCATGCGCTGGTGCACCGCGCGCTGCGTGCCAACGTGAACCCGGCCTACCGCGTGGAAGCTTCCGACGTGAACCTGATCTTCACCGCGCGCCAGCAGGCGCAGCGTCCGCGTCCCTCGTCTCTCCACGCCTGATTTCCAGAGCGCTTCGACCCTCATGTACGACGCCTACGACTCTTCGTTCCCCACCGACCAGGCCCACGGCCTGCGGCAGATGTTTGCCCACGCCCGCGTGCGCTTCGTGCCGGTGGTGGCCAACCCGCACGTGGCCTTCGGCGGCGTGATGCTCGAGCGCCTGTGTACCGCCTTCGGCGAGCACGGCTCGCACGTGCTGGTGGTCGATGCGTCCGACCGGGCGCCGGCGCCCAAGGAGATGGCGCTGCTCGACCTGTCCGAATGCGTGGAGACGCTGTCCCCGCAGGTCTCGTATTTCGCCGCACGCGGCCTGCCCGTGCGCTATGTGGATGCGACCGGCTCCACCGCGAGCTTCCTGCACGCGGTGGCCGACGCCGCGCCCCAGGCCGACGTGGTGCTGGTGCACGCCACCGAAACCGACCTCTGCCGCATGTTCGCCCGCAGCGAGGCCCGCCCGCTGCTGCTGGCCGACGACCGGCCCTCCAGCGTGACCCATGCCTACGCCGCGATGAAGCTGCTCAGCCAGCGCGCGAGCCTGGTGGTGTTCGACCTGCTGCTGTGCGCCTCGCCCACGTCGCCGCGCGCCGAGCGCATCGCCATCCAGCTCGCGACCTGCGCCGACGACTTCCTCGGCGCGGTGCTGCGCGACTGGCTGCAGATCGACCCCGCATCCGACGCTCGCGAAGCGCCCACCAGCGCGCTGCGCCGCTGGGCGCGCGACGTGCTGATGCAGGCGCCCGGCGCCCACGTCGGCGCGCGTGGCCCGCACAACGCGCCGCACCCGCACGGCGCACAACACGTCCTGAATTGACCTCTCGGAGCCGAGACCCATGTACACCGCCAAAGGCCAACTCGACGTCAACTCGATGCTCAAGCAGTACAGCCCGCTGGTGCGCCGCCTGGCCCACCAGATGATCGCCAAGCTGCCGGCCAACGTCGAGCTCGACGACCTGATCCAGGTCGGCATGATCGGGCTCACCGACGCACTCAGCCGCTTCGACGCGGCGCAGGGCGTGCAGTTCGAAACCTTCGCCACGCAGCGCATCCGCGGCGCCATGCTCGACGAGCTGCGCGGCAACGACTACCTCTCGCGTGGCGTGCGCAAGCAGCAGCGCAGCATCGAGAGCGCAGTGCACAAGCTCGAGCAGAAGCTCGGCCGTGCGCCGGCCGAGAGCGAGATCGCCCGCGAGATGGGCGTGTCGCTCACCGAATACCAGGAGCTGCTCGGCAAGGTGCGCGGCACCCAGCTCGTGTACCTGGAAGACATGAGCGGCGACGACGGCGACAACGACTACCTCGACCGCCACGTCGCCGACGAAAGCTTCAACCCGCTGGCCCAGCTTCAGGACCAGCGCATGCGCGAGGCGCTCGTGGAAGGCATCAAGAACCTGCCCGAACGTGAGCAGTACGTGATGAGCATGTACTACGAGCACGACATGAACCTGAAGGAAATTGCGGCGGTGCTCAAAGTCACCGAGTCGCGCGTATGCCAGCTCCACAGCCAGTCGATCGCTCGACTGCGCGTGAAGCTGCGCGAGTGGTAGGAGCATCACCATGTTTCAGGTTTTCCGGACGGCCAAGAGCCACAAACCCGCCGCGGAATCCGCAGTCGAGCCCACGCAGCCCGATGTGGACTTGCGCGGTGCCGTGCTGTCGATCAGCAAGCAGGCCTCGACCATGGGGCGCGAGGTC
>DASWSY010000744.1:0-4246 GCA_036402415.1 Rhizobacter sp.
AAATCTTGTTCCGGGGCGGCCGTTTTTCAATCGTCCATCGCCGCGGCACGCGGATCGACCTCCAGGGCCTGCACCGGCCGGCGCAACCACCACAGCATCACGAGCGCAGGCGCCGCGAGCACGGTCGAGACGATGAAGAACGTCGGCCAGCCGATGGTCTCGGCCATCACCCCGGCCAGCGGCCCCACCCAGACCCGCCCGATCGACGCGAAAGCCGACAGCAAGGCGTACTGGGTGGCGGTAAAGCGCTGGTTGCACAGCCCCATGAGGAAGGCGACGAAGGCGGCCGTGCCCATGCCGCCCGAGAGGTTCTCGAAGGCGATCACCATCAACAGGCCGCCATCGACCGGCGTGGCCTGCGCGAGCTGGACGAAGCCCCAGTCGAAGGCCGGGATCACCAGGCCCGGCATCAGGCCCTTGCCGGAGACCGCCAGCCACCAGAAGCCCAGGTTGCTCGCCATCTGAAGCACGCCGAAGAGCATCAGCGAGCGCCACAGCCCGAGCTTGAGCATCAGCGCTCCGCCCAGCAGCGCGCCGCCGATGGTCAGCCACAGGCCGATGAGCTTGTTGACTACGCCCACCTCGGCCGAGCTGAACATCATGGTCTTCAGCAGGAAGGGCGTCATCAGCGAGCCGGCGAAGGCATCCCCCAGCTTGTAGAGCACGATGAAGGCGAGGAAGGCGCCGGCTCCGGTCTGGCTGAAGTAGCTGCGCAGGCCGCCAAGCAGCGTCTCGAAGCGTGCGGCTCGCGCCACCCAGGCCGCCAGCGGCAAGGTGAAGGCCACGCCCAGCAGCAGCGTGAGCAGGGCCGTCCACTTGCCCTGCAGCGGCAGCGGCAGGCTGCTGCCGGCCCACAGCGGCGCGAGCAGCGCCGTGGCGATCCGCGGCCCGAAACGGTCGCTCAGGTAGACGCCCACGGCGACCGCGAGCAGCACCGCCACGAAACCCCGCACGTCGTTCAGCGCCACGCTCGTCGGGCGCTCGGCGTCGGGAAGCCGCGGCAGCACCAGTGCCGAGACGACGGCGGCCGCCACCATCAGCCCGGCCATGAAGCGGTAGACCTCGGGCCAGGTCCAGCCGCCGCCTTGCGTGGGGTCGACCCAGATCAGCGCCACACCGCCCGAGAGGATCATCGCCAGCCGATAGCCCAGCACGCTCAGCGAGGAGCCCAGGCCACGCTCATGCGCCGGCAGCACGTCGGTGCGGTAGGCGTCGATCACCACGTCCTGCGAGGCGCTGATGAAGGCCACGAGCACGGCCAGCAGCGCAAAGGTGCGCGTGGCGTTGCTCGGCGAGGTGTCGGCCATCAGCACCAGCGCGCCGGCGAGCAGGAGCTGCGTCAGCACCAGCCAGCCGCGGCGCCGGCCAAGCCAGGGCAGCTCGAAGCGGTCCATCAGCGGCGCCCAGAGGAACTTGAAGGTGTAGGGCAGGCCCACCACGCTCAGGAAGCCGATGGTGGCGAGGTCCAGCCCCTCCACGCTCAGCCAGGCCTGCATGGCCTGACCGGTGAGCGCCAGCGGCAGGCCGGAGGCAAAGCCCAGCAGGCACACGACGAGGAGGCGTCGCCAGGCGTCGAGCCGGGCGTGCAGCGAAGGGTGCAGGGCGTCGGTCATGTGGCGGCGATTCTAGGAACGCGTGATGAGACGAGCCTCAGCGCTCGCCGGACTGGAAGCGCTGGTCCACCCAGCGCAGGAGGTCGTGCCACATCTGCCGCATCTCGGCCTGGGTGGGCGCACGCAGCGCGTTCGGCAGCTCGATGGTCACCACCGGCACGCCCTTGTGCACGCCGCCGTAGTGGCCGAGCGAGCCGGGGAAGATGCCCACCCGCTCCAGCTCGAGCCGGCCCAGGCGCTGCGGCGGCTCTCGCGGGCCGTCGTAGTCGAGCACGCCATAGGGTGCGTGCACGCTGACGATGAGGTCGGGCTTCCACTGGGCGATGGTCTGGACCAGGAAGCGGCTCTCGGGCTCCGACTCGGCGGCGCGGCCGGGGTAGCGGCGCGGGTCGCGCCGGGTGCGCTTCTCCCAGTACATCCTGGCCTCCTGCGCCCAGCGCGGGGTCGGGAAGTTGCGGTTCAGGTCGACGCCGTTGGCGTTGACGCGGGCGGGCTTGGCGCGCATCAGGCCATCGGGGTTGAGCGCGGGCACGAAGCGCCAGTCCAGCCCGGAGGGCGCGGCACCGGCATGGGCGATCCAGTGAAAGACGAGCGAGGCCGAGGAGAGTTCATCGCCGTGGATGCCGCCGACCACCAGCACCCGGCGCGGCGCCCGCGGCCCCGGCCCCACCCAGGGCGTGGCCTCTTCGCCCTGCGCGCGGACATCGCGCTGGAACAGCGGCACGCCACGCACCGAGCGGGCGCCGGAGGGCACGAGCCCGGCCTGCTGGCACAGGTCCCGGCTGACGCCAGGCAGGCGGCGCGCCCAGTCGGCGCAGGGCGGGGCCGCCATGGCGGCGGCGCTGCCGGCGGCCAGGAACACAGCGGCGAACCAGGCCCGCACCGGGCGTGAAGTTTTCATGGCGGCGGCAGTGTAGGCGCAGGCCCGACCCCCGAGATGGGAGTTGGCCTTGCCGGGAGCCGTCCTCCACAATCGCCAAATGACCGCCTTGCTGCGCCCCCTGACCCCGAGCTTTTCCTCGCAGGAGTTCCGCACGGCCCTGGGCGCCTTCGCCACCGGCGTGACGGTCGTCACCGCGCTCGATGCCACCGGCCGCCCGGTGGGCCTCACCGCCAATTCGTTCAATTCGGTCTCGCTGTCGCCGCCCCTGGTGTTGTGGAGCCTGTCGCGCCGCGCAGGTTCACTGCCGGCCTTCAGCGGCGGCTCGCACTATGCGATCAACATCCTCGCCGCCGACCAGCGCGCGCTGGCCGAGCGATTCGCGTCCAAGGACGTCGACCGCTTCGCCGGCGTGGCCTTCCGCCAGGGCGCGGGGGGTGCGCCGGTGCTCCAAGGCAGCGCGGCGGTGTTCGAGTGCTTCAACCGCAGCCAGTACGAAGAAGGCGACCACGTCATCTTCGTCGGCGAGGTCGAGCGCTGCGAGCGGCGCGAGGGCGCGCTGCCGCTGATCTACCACGGCGGTCGTTACTTCACGGAGCTTCCGCTGTAAGCCGATTCGTCGGGTGCTACCCCGACAGACGCGCGGGCCTAGGTCGGCCAGAATGCGCCGACCCTCCTGCGCGAACTTCCGATGATCCTTCTTGTCTTGCCGCGCCGCTGGCTGGCGGCCGCAACACTGGCCTTGTTGTGGCCCACCGCAATCTTCTCGGCCGAGCCGACACCACGCGGTAACCTGCAACGCAGCCCGATCGCCTTCGAGCTGGCGATCTACCTGCCCAAAGCCGGCAAGACCACGGCCTTGCCCGCGCTGCACCAGCGTGTGAAGGCCCCGGGCATGCCGGCTTTGGTCGAGGCGCTACCGAGGAGGCCACCCACGGCGCCGATCCTGCAAGCCAGGCTGCTCGACACGGTGCAGAAGGACTACCGCCCGCCCAGCCTCGACCTGCTGCAACGGTTCGGTCGTGGCCTCAGCCGCGACCAAGCCCACGCGCTGCAGAAGACGGAAGATGCGCTCGTGCTCCGATTCGCGCACCCGGCCGCTAATGGCCTGCCAGCCTATCGCGCCGCGCTGCAGCTCGCCGAGCAGGTTGCGCGCGACACCGAGGGACTTCTGTGGGACGAAGAGACACGCGAGGTGTTCACCCCTGACGAATGGCGCAGACGTCGGCTGGATTCATGGTCCGGCGGACTTCCTGACGCCGCGCTGCAGACCGTCATCCACGCCTACAAGGGCGACAAGCAGGTGCGTGCCATCACGCTCGGCATGGTGAAGTTCGGCTTGCCCGATGTGGTGATCGACGACTTCTCCTGGTCGAACAATCGGCAGATGGGCGCACTCCTCAATGCGTTCGTGCAAGCCCTCGTGGAAGGCGCCACGCTGAAGTCTCCTGGCCACTTCGACCTTGACCTGCGCAGCCTGCGCCATGCGGCGGTCAAGGACGGTCTGCTGCCCAGCCTCAAGTCGAATGCCAACGCGGTGGCGCGGCTCACGCTCGTCAACGGCAAGGCCGAGTCGGGCGATCCCGAGAACCGGCTGCTCGAGCTGAAGTTCGACCGCTACCCCGGGCCTGATCACTACGCTCGGCAAGACGCGCTCCTGAGCGCGCTCTTCGGCAGCGAAGACGCCGTGACTCGCGTCAAGCACAACGAGGAGCTGCTCGCGGCGAGCGCTGCGGCGAAGAAGCGCCTCCCC
>DASWSY010000745.1:0-1623 GCA_036402415.1 Rhizobacter sp.
CGCGGGCCCCGTGTACGGTGCTGGTGCTGCCGCCGGCGCGTCAGGTCCAGTCGTCCGGGTACATGCCGCCGGGCACCGGATCGTTCTCGTCGGGCAGGTGTTCGAGCGACACCTGCGGGTCGGTCCACTTGCTGCCGGGCACGGCGCTCGGGTGGGCGGCCATCGCCGCGTCGCGCGTCGCGTAGCTGTCAAGGAACACCTTCATCGGCTGGCCGGCCAGCACGCCGGCGCGGCGCTTTGCCTTCAAGCTCGGCGCGCTTTCCACTCCTCGCCGCGTAGCGCGACATTCATGCCTGCTTCGAACGGCGCGCCGGCCAAGCCGCAGCACGGTCTGGCCGTGGCCAGCCTCGGTGATGCGCATGGCCGTATTCAGGACTTTCCTACCCATCTGACAATCCTTGACAGTCTGGCTTCGCGTTTTGCGGTATAGCTCATGTCTTGATCCCCCGTAGCGGAAGAGGACAGAAAAGAGTGAAGCAGCAACGCAACGCAAAGCACGCGTGTGGCCATGTCTTGCATACCGAGCCGGACTTGTACATGGTCGTGACTTACCAACCGGCCGACGGCGCGCCCAATCACTGCCGCGCCCTCTGCGAGTTTGTCGACTCGGCGTATCCGGACCACGGCGACGGACTGGTCGTGCTTCTCTCCCCGTTTGATGCCTACCTGACGGCGGCGCTCGCTTCCAAGGCCGGCACGCTGTATCACGCCATCCACGCCAGCGAATTCGATCCCCGTGAGCTGATCCGGGACAACGGCGGCGTCTTTCATACCTTTCTACACTGTGCATGGGGGGCGCACGATGGCAAGCTGGTGACGCGGCGCAATGGGGGCCTTGTGAGCCTGTATGGCCTCGACACCGCGACGATCCCGCCGGACGAGACCGATGCGATCGTCTTGCGCGTCGATGCGGAGGATCTGGCCGCCTACGACCGCATGCGGGAACAGGCCGGCTTGTTTGCGCACAGCGAGGCGCATGCGATGTTTGCCGTGCTGGATGAACGCGGCCGGCACCAAGCGATCGCACGCGCCATGCAACGCATCCCGGGCACCGTGGACGTGTCATGCGAAGTCAACGAGATGACGATCTACGATCCCGAGGCCGCGCAATGGCACTTTCTGCCCATTGACGTGTTCCATCAGAGCGCCGAGGCGGTGGGCCAGCGCGGGAGGGACGCGGCATGAGTGACATGCGCTGCGCGCTGCTGCACGGCAACAAGACGACCAGCGGTGGGACCCTGATCGGCACCGGCGACAGCATGACGCATCACGGTACGCGGGTCGCGGTCGAGGGGGATTTTGCGACGTGTCCGGCCTGTAAGGTCGGCGGGCCCGTGATCAATGACTGCGAGCCCAACTTTCGCCTGATGGGCAAGTCGATTCTCGTCGAGGGCGCGCGCGTGCTGTGCCAGTGCCAGCGCAAACCGCTGATCATCGCCTCGCAGAACACCTTCACGATCGAGGTGAATCGCAGCGGCGCGGCCGCGCAACGCGCCGCCGCCGAGGCCAAGACCGTGCATACGCTGTTTGCGGCCGGCGATCCCCGCTACGATCAGCGGATCCAGCTGCTCGACGAGGCGAGCGGGGCGCCGCTCGCGCACCGGTCCTATCGGCTCACGGGCC
>DASWSY010000746.1:0-1576 GCA_036402415.1 Rhizobacter sp.
GGTGTGGAAGTAGACGAGGTTGGCCGCCGCGCTCGCCACGATCGCCAACCATTCGGCCCAGCCCCAGCGCGGCAGTTCGCCCCAGGCGAACCACAGGCCGAGCGGCGACCACAGCAGCACCTGGAAGAGCGTGAGCAGCAGGGAGAAGCGCGCATCGCCCCCGGCCTTCTTCGCCACCACGTTCCACAGCGCGTGCAGCAGCGCCGCGGCGATCACGAGCATCAAGGCGAAGAGCGGCATCGCCTACCCCAGCGCCAGCCCGGCGACGCCGAGCGCGATGCACGCCGCGCCGACGACCCGCAGGCCGCGGTCGCCCTCGCCCAGCAGCTTGCCGCCGAGCAGCGCGGCAAAGAGCATCGACACCTCGCGCGCCGGCGCCACGTGCGACAGCGGCGCGAGCTTCACCGCATACAGCACCAGCACGTAGGCCAGCGGGCTCACGATCGCGACGAAGAGCGCGTGCTTCCACTGGGTGCGCCAAGCGGTCATCAGCGCATCGGGGTTGCGCAGTGCGCCGGGCAGCATGAACGGGATGCGCGCCAGGTTGCCGAAGTAGTCGATCAGCACCGGCGAGATCAGCCACACCTTCACCGCATAGCCGTCGATGAGCGTGTAGCCCGAGATCAGGAGGCCCGTGCCGGCGCCCCAGCCCACGCCCGCCCGCACACGCGCGCGCTGTGCCGGATCGTGTGCGCGGGCCCACAGTCCCGGGCCGCCGGCGATGAGGAAGACACCACCCGTCACCGCCAGCACCCCGAGCATGCCGACGCCGCTCAGGGTCTCGCCCATCAGCAGCACCGCGCCGAGCGAGGCCACGAGCGGCGCCGAGCCGCGCGCCACTGGGTAGACCACCGTGAGATCGCTCGCCGCGTAGCCGCGCAGCAGCACATGGAAGTACAGCAGGTGCACCACGCCGCTGGCGACGATCAGGGCCCACTCGGCCCAGCCCCAGCGCGGCACCGCATCCCAGCCCACCCACACGCCCACCG
Organism: Rhizobacter sp.; assembly: GCA_036402415.1. Taxonomy (GTDB): domain Bacteria; phylum Pseudomonadota; class Gammaproteobacteria; order Burkholderiales; family Burkholderiaceae_C; genus Rhizobacter. The sequence continues at coordinate 990 of DASWSY010000746.1, forward strand.
GTGCCCACACCACCACGATGAAGCAGGCCACCAGCAGGGCGAAGCGGCCGTCGCCGCCGACCTTCTTGACCACCACGTTCCACACGGCATGCAGGAGAGCGGCGACCAGGACGAGGGCAAGCGCGGCGGCGGACATGAGGCTCGGGATTGTGCCTGTGGGGGCAAGCCGATCCGGCTAGAGTCCGCGCGATGAACCCCATCCTCGTCAACGTCGTGCGCGCCCAGCATGCGGAGTCGCGCCACCGCGGCTCGTTCGCGGTGGTCGACGCCGAAGGCACCCTGGTGGCCCAGGCCGGCGACATCGACCGGCCGGTCTATCCGCGCTCGGCCGTGAAGCTGCTGCAGGCCCTGCCGCTGGTGGCGAGCGGCGCAGCAGACCGGTTCGGCCTCACCGACGCCGAACTCGCGCTCGCCTGTGCCTCGCACAACGGCGAACCGGCACACGCCGACACCGCTGCGGCCATGCTCGCCAAGGCGGGGCTGGACCTGCAGACGCTCGAATGCGGCACGCACTGGCCGGCGTACGAGCCGGCGGGCCGCGCGCTCGCTGCGGCCGGTGCGGCGCCGAGCGCCCTGCACAACAACTG
>DASWSY010000747.1:0-2217 GCA_036402415.1 Rhizobacter sp.
GGAGCGTGGCCTGGTAGAGACGGCGGTTGGCCGGGTTGTCGTCGACGATGAGGATCGCGGGGTCGGGTTGCATGCCGGTCTCGGGTCAGTGCCAGGTGGCGTGCTGCCGGCCGGCCAGCGCGCGCTTGATCTCGGCCACGAGACCGATCGAGTTGAAGTCGGTCTTCTCCATCACCTGCTGCACCTTGCCGCTCAGCAGCGCGCGGTCTTCGCGGGTGAGCAGCTTGGCCGTCAGCACGATGACCGGGATGCCGGCGGTGTCGGGGTGGTTGCGCAGGCCCTGCACCACGTCGAAGCCCGACACCTGCGGCATCATCAGGTCGAGCACCACCAGCGCGGGCGCCTCGGCACGCACGATGTCGAGCGCCTCCTGCCCGCCATAGGCGCCGATCGGCGCATAGCCGGCCACCTGCAGGTGCTTGCTGACCAGCGCCACCGCCTTCGGGTCATCGTCGACCACCAGGACGCGCGCACCCGTGTGCGGCTCGTCGAGCCCGGCGGCGGTGAGCGCGGCCAGCAGGTCGTTCTGCGTCACGGGCTTCACCAGCACCTGCGCCGCGCCGAGCGCGAAGCCACGCTGGGCCTCGTCGGTGATGGAGACGATGACGACGGGGATGTTGCTCGTGCCGGGCTGCTCCTTGAGCCTGGCAAGCATGTCCCACCCGTCCATGCCGGGCAGGATGATGTCCAGCACCACTGCGGTCGGGCACAGCCGCGTGGCGAGCTGCAGGCCTTCCTCGGCGCTGCCGGCGAACTCGACCTGGTAGCCGTTGGCTTCGAGCTGCAGGCGCATCAGGTTGGCGGCGCGCGGGTCGTCTTCCACCACCAGCACGGTGGGCTTGTCTTCGGGCAGGCGGGCGCGCCCGGCCTGCCCGCGGCCCTTCGCCATGTCGTCGCTCGCCGGGGGCTGCACGGCCGCGTCAGACCGGCGCCGCGCATCGGGCTCGCGCCATGGCAGCCACACGGTGAACATCGAGCCCTTGCCTTCGACGCTGCGCACCATGAGCCCCCCGCCATGCAGCTCGGCCAGGCGCTTGACCATCGTGAGGCCGAGGCCGGTGCCGGCGTACTGGCGCGAGAGCGACGAATCGATCTGCACGAAGGCCTGAAAGAGCTGCTCCAGGTCGTCCGGGGCGATGCCGATGCCGGAGTCGGTCACGCGCAGTTCGAGGTAGTGGTCGAACGTCAGGCCACTCGGCTGGAACACCCGCGTGCCGGGCTCGGCCACCACGGCGTGGACGCGCTCGGCCGGCACCCGCTCCATCGCCAGCGTGACGCTGCCGCCCTCGGGCGTGAACTTGAGCGCGTTGGAGACGAGGTTGTAGACGACCTGCTTGGCCTTGCGCATGTCGATGCACAGCGTGCCGATGTCGCTCGGGCATTGCACGGTGAAGCGCACGCGCGCGGTGGCAGCACGTTCGCGCAGCACCGAGGCGGTGCTTGCGGCGAGCACCTGCGGGTCGGCCGGCTCCAGTTCGAGGATGACCTGGCCCGACTCCACCTTCGACAGGTCGAGGATGTCGTTGATCAGTGACAGCAGGTGCTTGCCGCTCGCGTGGATGTCCTGCACGTACTCCTGCTGTTCCGAGCCGAGCGGGCCGGTCAGGCCGTCCTTCATGATCTCGGAGAAGCCGATGATCGCGTTGAGCGGCGTGCGCAGCTCGTGCGACATGTTGGCGAGGAACTCGCTCTTCATGCGATTGGCGCGCTCCAGCTCGGCGTTCTTGCGCTGGATGTCTTCGCCGCGGCTGCGCAACTGCTCGGCCAGCAGGCCCATCTCGTCGAGGTGGTTGAGGTTGTTGAGCGCCACCGCGAGCTGGGCGGCCGTGCGGCCCACGAACTCGCGGTCGCGCTCGCTGAGCGGCCGTGAGCTTCCGAGCACCAGCACGCCGAGCAGGCGCGACTGGTACTGCACCGGGCACATCAGCACCGCGGCGGGCCGCACGGTGGCCAGGCCCGTCTCGATGCTCATGCTGCCGCGCGCGTCGAGCTCGTCGAGGTAGAGCATGCGGCCCTCGCGCGCGGCGGTGCCGATCGGCCCTTCGTCCAGGCGCACCATGTGCTTGATGTCGGCCGGCGTCGCGCGAGATGCATCCAGGCGCAGGCCGCCGGCCCACTCGTCGTAGCAGTAGAAGGCGCCCACCGGGAACAGCGGGTTCTCGCCCAGCAGCGCGAGCGTGCCGTCGAGCACGTGCCGCCGGTCGTTCTCGGCGTTGT
>DASWSY010000748.1:0-6471 GCA_036402415.1 Rhizobacter sp.
TCATGGGGAACTCTCTGGCGGTAGCGTCCGATTATGAAAGCGTCACTTCCTGACGCGCACCTGCCAAACCCTTGCGCCGGGCCGGGCACGGGGCCGGCTCCTAGAATTTCCGCCCCTCTTCGCCTGCGCGCCTCCCGTACATGACCTCCGGCCTCATCCGCATCCGTGGCGCCCGCCAGCACAACCTCAAGAACCTCGACCTCGACATCCGCACCGGCGAAATGACGGTGGTGACCGGGCCCAGCGGCTCGGGCAAGTCCAGCCTGGTGTTCGACACGCTCTACGCGGAAGGGCAGCGCCGCTACGTCGAGACCTTCAGCGCCTACGCGCGTCAGTTCCTCGACCGCATGGACCGCCCGGCGGTGGATCGGGTAGACGGCGTGCCGCCCGCCATCGCCATCGACCAGACCAACCCGGTGCGCACGTCACGCTCGACGGTGGGCACGATGACCGAGCTGAACGACCACCTGAAGCTGCTGTTCGCACGCGCCTCGGAGCTCTTCGACAGGAAGACGGCGCAGCTCGTGCGGCACGACTCGCCGGAGACCATCTACGCCGAGCTGATGGCGCGCACGACGGAGGCCGACCCGCGCCTCGTGATCACCTTCCCGGTCGAGCTGCCGGCCAACACCACGCCCGCCGAGATCGAGCAGTGGCTGGCCGCGAGCGGCTTCACCCGCGTGCAGGCCGAGCGCGAGCTTGCGTCGCCCACCGGGCCGCGCAAGGTGCTCGACGTGGTGGCGGATCGTTTCCGCCTGCAGGGCACCGAGAAGGTGAGGGCGATCGAGGCCATCGAGATGGCGCTCAAGCGCGGCAGCGGTCGCGTCAACGTCTACGTGCTGCCGGCGGAAGAAGGCCCCGAGCCGCAGCTCTGGCGCTACTCCACCGGCCTGCACTGCCCCGACAGCGACATCCGCTACGCCGACCCGCAGCCCGCGCTCTTCTCCTTCAACAGCGCGATGGGCGCCTGCGAGGCCTGCCGTGGTTTCGGCCGCGTGATCGGCGTCGACTGGGGCCTGGTCATCCCCGACCACCGCAAGACCCTGCGCGCCGGCGCGGTCAAGACCATCCAGACGCCGGCCTGGAAGGAGTCGCAGGATGACCTGCTGCGCCACGCGGCCGACGCCGGCATCCCGCGCGACACCGCGTGGTCGCAGCTCACCGAAGCGCAGCGCGACTGGGTCATCAACGGCTCGCCGAACTGGAAGGGCCAGTGGAACAAGCAGTGGTACGGCATCAAGCGCTTCTTCGAGTACCTCGAATCGAAGGCCTACAAGATGCACATCCGCGTGCTCTTGTCCAAGTACCGCAGCTACACCACCTGCCCGACCTGCAATGGCGCGCGGCTGAAGACCGAGGCGCTCCTGTGGCGCATGGGCAGCAAGGCCGATGCCGATGGCGTGCTGCCGCCCGAGAAGCGTTTCATGCCGCAGGGCGTCGACTGGTCGCGTGCACAGCTCGAAGCGCTGCCCGGCCTCACGGTGCACGACCTGATGCTGATGCCGATCGACCGCATCCGGCGTTTCTTCGACGGCATCTCGCTGCCCAGCAGCCTGCTCGACGACGCGCTCAAGCTGCTGCTCGACGAGATCCGCACGCGCTTGAAGTACCTCTGCGATGTGGGCCTCGGCTACCTCACGCTCGACCGCCAGAGCCGTACGCTGAGCGGCGGCGAGGTGCAGCGCATCAACCTCACGACCGCGCTCGGCACCTCGCTCGTCAACACCATGTTCGTGCTCGACGAGCCCAGCATCGGCCTGCACCCGCGCGACATGGACCGCATCGTCGAAGCCATGCACCGCTTGCGCAACGCCGGCAACACGCTCGTCGTCGTCGAGCACGACCCGGCGGTCATGCTCGCGGCCGACCGCCTGATCGACATGGGCCCGGGCCCCGGCGAGCGTGGCGGGCAGATCGTTTTCGACGGCACGCCCGCGGCCATCCGCGAGGCCGACACGCTGACCGGCGCCTACCTCGGCGCACGCAAGCAGGTCGGCATGGGGATGAAGCGGCTGGTGACCGACAGCACGCCGCGCCTCATTCTCGAAGGCGCCCGCGACCACAACCTGAAGAACGTGACGGTCGAGTTCCCGCTGCAGCGCCTGGTGTGTGTGACCGGTGTCTCCGGCTCCGGCAAGAGCACCTTGATGCAGGACGTGCTCTACCCCGCGCTCGCCCGCCACTTCGGCAAGGCCACCGAAACCCCCGGCGAGCACGATCGCCTGCTGGGCGGCGACTGGCTGAGCGATGCGGTGTTCGTCGACCAGTCGCCCATCGGCAAGACGGCGCGATCGAACCCGGCCAGCTACGTCGGCGCCTTCGACGAGATCCGGAAGCTCTTCGCGCAATCGCCGCTCGCGCAGCAGCGCGGGTACACGGCGGCGATGTTCAGCTTCAACGCCGGCGACGGGCGCTGCCCGACCTGCGGCGGCTCGGGCTTCGAGCATGTGGAGATGCAGTTCCTCTCCGACATCTACCTGCGCTGCCCCGACTGCGACGGCACGCGCTACCGCGCCGAGACGCTGGAGGTGAAGATCGACCGCCGTCTGCCCGGCGAGGCGGTGCGCGAGCTGAGCGTGGCCGACGTGCTGGAGCTCACCGTGAGCGAAGCGGTGCAGCTCTTCGCGCAAGACCGCGAGGTGCTGCGGGTGCTGCAGCCCATCCTCGACGTGGGCCTGGAATACGTGAAGCTCGGCCAGCCGGTGCCGACCTTGAGCGGTGGCGAGGCGCAGCGCCTGAAGCTCGCCGGCTTCCTGGCCGAAGCGGCGCAGAGCGCCACCGCGAGCAAGCAGGCGGTGGCCAAGAAGGGCACGCTCTTCATGTTCGACGAGCCCACCACCGGCCTGCACTTCGACGACATCGCGAAGCTGATGCGCGCCTTCCGCAAGCTGCTGGAGGCCGGGCACTCGCTGATCGTCATCGAGCACAACCTCGACGTGATCCGCGCCAGCGACTGGCTGATCGACCTCGGCCCCGAAGGCGGCGAGGGCGGTGGCGAGGTGGTGTGCGTCGGTTCGCCGGATGACGTGAAGCAGCACCCGACGTCGCACACCGGCCGTGCCCTGGCCGCCTACGACCGCGCGCTCGGCCTCAACGGCCAGCTGCGTGTGGAAGAAGGCCGCCCGCTGCAGACCGTGCTGCGCCAGCCGATCGACGAATCGATCCGCATCGTCAATGCGCGCGAGCACAACCTGAAGTCCATGGACGTCAGCATCCCGCGCGGCAAGTTCAGCGTGATCACCGGCGTCTCGGGCTCGGGCAAGAGCACGCTCGCCTTCGACATCCTCTTCAACGAAGGCCAGCGCCGTTACCTCGAATCGCTCAACGCCTACGCCCGCAGCATCGTGCAGCCGGCGGGCCGGCCAGAGGTGGACGCGGTCTACGGCATCCCGCCCACCGTCGCCATCGAGCAGCGCCTCTCGCGTGGCGGCCGCAAGAGCACGGTCGCCACCACCACCGAGGTGTGGCACTTCCTGCGCCTCTTGTACGTGAAGCTCGGCATCCAGCACTGCGTGAAGGACGGCTCGCCGGTCAAGCCGCAGAGCGCCGAGAGCATCGCCGCGCAGATCGTGCGCGACCACAAGGGCCAGCACGTGGGCCTGCTCGCGCCGCTGGTGGTCAACCGCAAGGGCGTCTACACCGACCTCGCGAAATGGGCCAAGCAGCGAGGGCATTCGCACCTGCGGGTGGATGGCGAGTTCCTGCCGGTCGACCCGTTCCCGCGCCTCGACCGCTTCAAGGAGCACACGCTGGAGCTGCCGGTCGGCGACCTGGTGGTGAGCGTCAACAACGAAGCCGAGCTGCGCGCGCTGCTCACGCAGGCGCTCGATCTCGGCAAGGGGGTGATGCACCTGCTGACGCCGCTCGACGGGCTCAAAGGCGCATTGATGGCCGGCAGCAGCACCAAGCGCATCGGCAACGTGAAGGTCTTCTCCACCAAGCGCGCCTGCCCGACCTGCGGCACGAGCTACCCCGAGCTCGACCCGCGCATGTTCAGCTACAACAGCAAGCACGGCTGGTGCCCCGGCTGCGTGGGCACCGGCCTCGCGCTGACCAAGGAACAGCGCAAGGCCTACGACGACTCGGTGATCGAGCGCGACGAGCAGGGCCGCGAGCAGAGCTTCCCGGCCGAAGAGGCGGAAGTCGAAGGCGTGGTCGACGCGCCGTGCGAGATCTGCGCCGGCACGCGCTTGAACCCCGTTTCGCGCGCCGTGACCTTCGACGAACACTCCATCGCCTGGATCGCGCAGTGGTCGGTGAGCCAGTGCCGCGAGTGGATCGAAGACCTGAAGCTGACCGGGCGCGATGCCGAGATCGCCCGTGACGTGGTCGTCGAGATCAAGAACCGCCTGGAGTTCCTGGAAGAGGTGGGCCTCGGCTACCTCACGCTCGACCGCGCCGCGCCCACGCTCAGCGGCGGCGAAGCGCAGCGCATCCGCCTCGCCGCGCAGCTCGGCAGCAACCTGCAAGGCGTTTGCTACGTGCTGGACGAGCCGACCATCGGCCTGCACCCGCGCGACAACCAGGTGCTGCTCAACGCGCTGCACAAGCTCGGCGACAAGGGCAACACGCTGGTGGTGGTGGAGCACGACGAAGACACCATCCGGCGTGCCGACCACATCATCGACATCGGCCCGAGCGCCGGCAAACGCGGCGGCCGGCTGGTCGCGCAGGGCACGGTGAGCGAGATCTCGTCGCAGGCCGATTCCATCACGGGCCGCTTCCTCGCCAAGCCGCTGCTGCACCCGCTGCAAACGCGCCGCGAGATCGGCGCCGACCAGCCGCAACTGCTGCTGCGCAACGCCTCGCTGCACAACCTGCAGCAGGTCGACGTGCCCTTCCCGCTGCACCGCCTTGTCGCGGTCACTGGCGTGAGCGGCAGCGGCAAGAGCACGCTCGCCCGCGACGTGCTGCTCGCCAACCTGCAGTTCGTCAACACACGTGGCGCGAAGCCGAAATGGCAGGGCTGCGACGGCATCGACGGCTGGCAGCAGATCGACCGCGTGCTCGAAGTCGACCAGACGCCCATCGGCAAGACCCCGCGCTCCTGCCCCGCGACCTACATCGGCTTCTGGGACGTGATCCGCAAGCTCTTCGCGGACACGCTGGAGTCGCGCGCCCGCGGCTACGCGCCCAACCGCTTCAGCTTCAACACCGGCGAAGGCCGCTGCCCGGCCTGCGAAGGGCAGGGCATGCGCACCATCGAGATGAGCTTCCTGCCCGATGTGAAGGTGCCCTGCGACGTGTGCCACGGCGCGCGCTTCAACCCCGAGACGCTGGCCGTCACCTGGCGCGGCAAGAGCATCGGCGACGTGCTGCAGATGGAGATCGACGAAGCGGTGGAGTTCTTCGCGTCGATGCCCAACATCGCGCACCCGCTGCAACTGATGAAGGACGTGGGCCTGGGCTACCTCACGCTCGGGCAGCCGTCACCGACGCTCTCCGGCGGCGAGGCGCAGCGCATCAAGCTCGTCACCGAGCTGACGAAAGTGCGAGACGACGTCACCAGACGAGGCCAGAAGGCCCCGCACACGCTCTACGTGCTGGACGAGCCCACCGTCGGCCTGCACATGGCCGATGTGGAGAAGCTGATCCGCGTGCTGCACCGCCTGGTCGACGGCGGCCACAGCGTGGTCGTCATCGAACACGACCTCGACGTGATCGCCGAAGCCGACTGGGTGATCGACATGGGCCCCGAGGGCGGCGCGGCCGGCGGCACGGTGGTGTCGGCCACCGATCCGGCGTCGCTCGTGAAGGTGAAGGCGAGCCACACCGGCGCGGCGCTGCGGCCGGTGCTGGCGAGGTGAGCGCGAGGCGGCGCACGGTGCCAACAATGTCTCAGTCCGCGGTGTGCCGGGCTTCAGATTGGCGCACCATGCGCCGATAAGGTGCGTGCAGTCTCACGCCCCATCCCGGGGAACGCAGTGGTGAGCACTGCAATGAGGCACCCTGGTGTTCAAGTCCGTCAGCGCTCGTTGGTTGTGGGTCGCGTATCTCGCCGTGGCGGCGTTGGCCGTGGGCGCGTTTGCGGCGGCCTGGTCGTCCCGCCAGGACCAGTTGTGGCAGGGCATGGTCGACGCCGGCCGCGACGCCGCCCGCGAGGTGAGCCTGTCGACCCGCTCGGCGCGCGATGCGGTCTACATGCTGCAGGGCGTGGCCAACGGGCTCTTCCGCCAGCCGGGCATCCAGATGAGCGAGGCGCGGCGGACGCAGATGGTCCAGCGGCTCGACCTGCCGGGCACCTTCGTGCTGATGCCCAACGCACACGCGGTGCACCGCGAGACGCGCCTCACCAACTCCATCCACCGCGACTGGCCGGCCTTCAGCCTGGTGGGCGCGATGCCCGCGCGCGGCAGCGATCTGGCGCGCGAGATCGAGATCTCTCTCTCGCTCAGCCCGGCGCTCATCCGCGCCAAGTACACGCAGGCGGCTGCCGTGGCGGTGTACTACCTCTCGGGCCAGGGCTTTCAC
>DASWSY010000749.1:0-18161 GCA_036402415.1 Rhizobacter sp.
GGCCGATCTGCCGAGCGAGAAGGACCTCGATCTCAGCGCCGCGCCCGCGCCCGCGCCCACACCGGTGCCGACAGCCCCCGCACCGGCCACGGCCCTTCCGGAAGTGTCGTTCGACCTCGACCTGGGATCGTTCGACGACCCAAAACCGCTCGCGGCCCCGGAGGCCGCGACCCCGGCGTCCGGCATTGAGCTTCGCTCGCTGGAGCTGCCGCAGAGTTTCGACGAGCAGATCGTCATCGAGTCCGCAGCATCGGCCGAGCCGCTGCCGGCGGCCGAGTCGGTCGAGCTGATCGAACTGGAGCTGGACGACAAGCTGTTCGCGACCGAGGCGCCGCAGGCCGCGGCGCCGGCGCCGATGCCCGAACCCGAGGTGTCGCTGCCCGAGACGACCGTGCCCGTGGTGGCCGAAGTCGCCGAAGCCGCGCCTGCACCCGCCGACGACGACCAGGTCAAGGTGGTGGGCGACCTGCGCATCAGCATCCCGCTCTTCAACATCTACCTCAACGAAGCCGACGAACTGTCGCGCCGCCTCACCACCGAAGTGGCCGAGTGGGCGATGGAACTGCACCGCCCGGTGGGTGAAACGCCGATCGCGCTGGCGCATTCGCTGGCCGGCAACTCGGCCACCGTGGGCTTCGCCGACCTGTCGCACCTGGCGCGGCTGGTCGAGCACGCGCTGATGCGCTCGCAGGCCATCGGCTCGGGCACGCCCGACGAAGCACGCCTGTTCGTCGACGCCTCGGAAGAAGTGCGTCGCCTCCTGCACCAGTTCGCCGCCGGCTTCCTGAAGCCGGTCGCGCCCGAGTTGCTGCAACGCCTGGCCGACCACGAGATCAGCTCGGCACGCCGGCTCGAAGCGGCAAATGCCGCCGCGAACGCTGCGCCCGAAGTCATCGAGCCTGTGCCGGTGGAAGCGCCGGTCGTGTTGCAGGAGCCGGTGGAGCCGCCGGCGCCGCGCAGCTCGCGCCCCATTCCGCTGGAACACGGCGATGACGCACTCGTGGCCCACGTCGACAGCAGCTTCGGCGGGCTCGACACCAACGTCGGGTCGCTCGGCCAGGCCGAGTTCAAGGCTCTCGCGCCGCTGCCGGTCGAAGAAACCTCGCGTGCCGCGCCGGTGCGTGCCGACGCGCTCGATGGCGAAGACGACATCGACGCGGTCGACGCCGTCGACGCCGAGCTCTTCCCGATCTTCGAGGAAGAAGCCGAAGAACTGCTGCCCCAGCTCGACAGCAAGCTGCGCGAATGGGCGCGCCGCCCGACCGACAACGGTCCGGCCGCCGCCTGCATGCGCACGCTGCACACGCTGAAGGGCGGTGCCCGCCTGGCCGGCGCCATGCGCCTGGGCGAAATGGCGCACCGCCTGGAAACGGCCATCGAGCACCTGCTCGCGCAGCCGGCGGTCACCACGCCGGAAGTCGACGCGCTGCACGCGCGGTCCGACGCCCTGTCGATGGTGTTCGAGGCCCTGCGCTCGCGTGACGCCCAGGCCTACGCCGAAGCCGAAGACTCCTTGCACGCGGCCCTGTCCGACGAGCCGGTGGCCCCGCCGCCCGTCGTCGCGCCCCTGCTCCAACCCGTGGCGGCGCCTCCGGTGCTGCAGCCAGTCGCAGCGATCCCGGCGCCTGTCGTGGTGCAAGCGGCACCTGCACCCGCGCCCGCACCCACGCCCGCGCCCGCGCCGGTTTCCGAGCCGGCGGCTCAGCAGCAGCCAGCCGCGCCCGAACTGCAGGCGCAGCCGTCCAACCCGCAGCCTGCCGCCGCCGCATCGCGCGACATCGACTGGTCGCGCTTCGCCGGCACCACCGAAGCCGAAGCTGCGGCACAGCCCGCCGACCGTGGCGGCGTGGCCGCATCCAGCGCCGCGGTGCGCGTGCGTGGCCCGCTGCTCGAGCGCCTGGTGAACCAGGCCGGTGAGGTCAGCATCACGCGGTCGCGGATCGAGTCGGAAGTCGGCAACATGCGCGGCTCGCTGAACGACCTGACCGACAACCTGGAGCGTTTGCGCCTGCAACTGCGCGACATCGAGTTCCAGGCCGAGACGCAGATGATCTCGCGCCAGGAAGCGGCCAAGGCGGCTCACGAAGCCTTCGACCCGCTCGAGTCCGACCGTTTCACGCGCTTCCAGGAGCTGACCCGCATGATGGCCGAGTCGGTGAACGACGTGGCCACGGTGCAGCGTACGCTGACCCGCACGCTGGAAACCACGGAAGACGAACTGGCCTCCCAGGCTCGCCTCACGCGCGACCTGCAGGACGACCTGCTCCGTACGCGTATGGTGGAGTTCGAGGCCCAGTCCGACCGTCTCTACCGCGTGGTGCGCCAGGCGGCGAAGGAAACCGGCAAGCAGGTGCGCCTGGACATCCTCGGCGGCTCGATCGAAATCGACCGCGGCGTGCTCGATCGCATGACGCCGGCCTTCGAACACCTGTTGCGCAACTGCGTGACGCACGGCATCGAGAAGCCCGAGGTTCGCAGCGCCGCGGGCAAGGACGCGACCGGCAACATCGTCGTGGCCCTGCACCAGGAAGGCAACGAAGTGGCGGTCGAATTCCGCGACGACGGGGCCGGCCTCAATCTCGCCCGCATCCGCGACAAGGGCGTGGCGATGGGTCTGCTGAAGCCCAACGAAGAGCACAGCGCCGGCGACCTCGCCAACCTGATCTTCACGCCGGGCTTCTCGACCGCCGAGACGGTGACCGAACTCGCCGGCCGTGGTGTCGGGATGGACGTCGTGCGCTCCGAGGTGAACGCCATGGGCGGCCGCATCGAGACCGCCACCGCCGCTGGCCAGGGCACGAGCTTCAAGCTGGTGCTGCCGCTGACCACCGCGGTGACGCAGGTCGTGATGGTGCGCTCGGGCTCGACCGTCGTGGCCCTGCCGGCCACCCTGATCGAGATCGTGCGCCGTGCCAGCGCGAAGGAACTCGAAGACGCCTACGCGAGCGGCACCTACACGCTCGGCGAGCGTGCACTGCTCTTCTTCTGGTTCGGCTCGCTGCTGCAGGAAAGCGCGGTGAGCCACGAGCCGGTGGGCCGCACCCGCCCGGTGGTGGTGGTGCGCTCGGCGCAGCAGCGCATCGCCCTGCACGTGGACGAAGTGCTGGGCACGCAGGAAGTGGTGGTGAAGAACCTCGGGCCGCAACTGTCGCGCCTGCCGGGTCTTGCCGGCATGACGCTGCTGGCCTCGGGTGCAGTCGCGCTGATCTACAACCCGGTGGCGCTGGCCACGCTGTTCGGCGAAAGCGCCCGTGCGGCCACGGTCGCCGCGCTGCGCGCACCGACGCAGGTGCCAGTGGCACCGTCGGCGGAAGAGATGGCGGCCCAGGCCGCACCGCTGGTGCTCGTGGTCGACGATTCGCTCACCGTGCGCCGTGTGACGCAGCGCCTGCTGGTGCGCGAAGGCTACCGCGTGACGCTCGCCAAGGACGGCATCGAAGCGCTGGAACGCCTGGCCGAAGAGCTGCCGCAGGTGGTGCTGAGCGACATCGAGATGCCACGCATGGACGGCTTCGACCTCGTGCGCAACATCCGCGGCGACACCCGCCTGCGCGCGCTGCCGGTGATCATGATCACCTCGCGCATCGCGCAGAAGCACCGCGACTACGCAGCCGAGCTGGGCGTCGACCACTATCTCGGCAAGCCGTATTCGGAAGAAGACCTGCTCGCCCTGATCGGCCGTTACACGGCCATGCCCACGCCGGCCTGAACCGGCCCCGGTGAGTCTCTGTCGCCATGTCCGAACTGGTCGACCACCTCGCAGAGCTCACCGGCTTTCGGGACCGTGACATCCTCGACGTGACACTCGTCGGGGCCCTGCGCGACCTGCTGCATCCCCGCGTGGTGACGATCTACCGGGCGGTGGGCGATGCCGGCAACGAACGCTGGATCACCCGTGCGCGACTCGGCGAGAACGACGCCGTGGCCACCGCCGACCCGGTGTGGGCCGACATCGAGAGCCTGCCGCCGCTCAACCTCTACCCCGAGCGACTGCAGGCGATGAAGGGGCAGGCGACGGTCGTCACCGTGCCGGGCCGCCACAGCCTGAGCCTGTTTCCGGTGAGCACCGACCGTGAGGTCGTCGGCGTGATGGAGATCGAGACGCTCGATCCGCTCTCCGACGAATCGCGCCGGCTCGTGGGCAGCATCCTGCGCATCTACCGCAATTTCCAGGCGCTGCTCGACTACAGCGAGCGCGACACGCTGACGGGTTTGCTCAACCGCAAGACCTTCGACGAGAGCTTCCTCAAGGCGACGAGCGAGCCGACCGGCATCCCCCTGGCCGCCGATGGGCGCCGGCTGCCGACCGCGAGCCACCGCCATTGGCTGGGCGTGATCGACATCGACCACTTCAAGTCGGTCAACGACAACTTCGGCCACCTCATCGGCGACGAGGTGCTGCTCTTGCTGTCACGCCTGATGCGCAGCAGCTTCCGCTTCCACGACCGCCTGTATCGGTTCGGCGGTGAAGAGTTCGTGGTGCTGATGCGCTGTGCCAACGAACAGGACGCGGCGCTGGCGCTCGAGCGCATGCGCAGCAACACCGCGAGCTATCCCTTCCCGCAGGTGGGTCAGATCACCATCAGCATCGGATTCACCGAAGTGAAGCCGGGCGACACCCCGAGCGCCGCCTTCGAGCGCGCCGACAAGGCGGTGTACTTCGCCAAGAGCCACGGGCGCAACCAGGTGCAGAGCCATGCCGAGCTGGTGGCGCGCGGCGACCTGGAGGACGAGTCGAAGATCGGCGACGTGGAGCTTTTCTAAGGCCCCCCAGTCGCTATCGCTCCTGCCCCCAAGGGGCGCCGCCTGGCGGACCGGCAAAGCCGGATCCGCGGGCGTTGCTTGATCTGGCGCTTCACTTCGTTTGCTTCACGACGGCGTAGCGTTCAAGTGTCTTGGCCCGAGCTTCTTCGTGCATCACGACGGGCCCGGGGTAGTTGTCGCCCAAGCGCACGTCGGCTTCCGCCAGCTCGATGGGCCGCGCCAACCACGGGGCGTGGATCGCCTTGGCCGGAAGCTGCGCCAGCTGCGGCAGGTAGCGCCGGATGAACTTGCCCTCGGCGTCGAACTTCTCGCTCTGGCTCACCGGGTTGAAGATGCGGAAGTAGGGCTGCGCATCGCAGCCGGTCGACGCCGCCCACTGCCAGCCGCCGTTGTTGGCCGCCAGGTCGTAGTCGTTGAGCTTCTCGGCGAAGTAGCGTTCGCCCCGACGCCAGTCGATGCCGAGATCCTTCACCAGGAAGCTCGCCGTCACCATGCGCAGGCGGTTGTGCATGTAGCCGGTCTGGTTGATCTGCGCCATCGCGGCGTCGACCAGCGGATAACCCGTCCGGCCCTCGCACCAGGCGGCGAAGAGGGCGTCGGCGTGCTTGCCGTGTTCCCACCGGATCGCGTCGTACTCCGGCTTGAAGCTCGACTCGACCACGTGCGGGTGGTGGTGCAGGACCTGGTGGTAGAAGTCGCGCCAGATCAGCTCCGAGAGCCACACCGCCGCGCCGCGCGAGCCGTGGTGCATGCGGCTGGCCGCTTCGCGCGCGAGCTGGCGGATCGACACCGTGCCGAAACGCAGATGCGTCGAGAGATAGCTCGGCCCCTTGACCGCCGGGAAGTCGCGCGCCGTGTCGTAGCGGTCCATGCGGGGCAGGAAGTCGGCCAGCAGCTCCTGCGCACCTGGCTCGCCCACGCCGAGCGCCATCTCATGCAGGTTGGTGGGCTCGAAGCCGAGCTGCGCCAGCGCGGGCACGCCGGCGCGCAGGGGCTCCGGCACGGGCGCGAGGCCGTCGGCGTACTTGTCGACCGGGTAGGCGCTCACGTAGAACGGCTCCAGCTTCTTCAGCCAGGCGTTCTTGTAGGGCGTGAACACACCGTAGGGCGACCCGCTGCCGGTGAGTAGCTCCCGGCGCTCGAAGACCACGTGGTCCTTGCTGGTGTGCATCGCGATGCCGAGGTCGGCCAGCGTGCCGCGCACCCGGGCGTCGCGCGCCAGGGCGTCGGGTTCGTCGTCGTGGTTGGCGTAGACGGCCTGCACGTGCAACTCGCGGGCGAGTTGCGGCACCTCGTCGATGGCCCGGCCATGCCGCACGAGGAGGCCGCCCTCGGGTTGCCGCCGGCGCAACGCGTCGTGCAGCGCCTGCAGGCTGTCCCGAATGAACTCGACCCGGCGGTCGGCGCGCGGCAGCGGATCGAGGAGGGCGGTGTCGAACACGAACACGCACCACACCTTGCGGGCTGCCTTGAGCGCGTGGAAGAGCGCCGCATGGTCTTCCAGGCGCAGATCACGGCGAAACCAGACGAGGGCGGCATCCAAGACCTTTTCCATCGGTTCGAGTGTGCCGCAGGAATAAAATCGCGCCCATGCCCGGCTCGTCCATCAACCTCACCAACCAGTTTCTGATCGCCATGCCCGGCATGGCCGACGAGACCTTCGCCGGCGCCGTGGTCTACATGTGCGAGCACACCGACAAGGGTGCGCTCGGCCTGGTGATCAACAAGCCCATCGACATCAAGCTCAAGAACCTCTTCGAGAAGGTCGAGCTGACGCTCGATCGCGCCGACCTGGCCGACGAACCGGTGTACTTCGGCGGCCCGGTGCAGACCGAGCGTGGCTTCGTGCTGCACGAGCGCCTGGGTGACGACGACGCGGGTGGGCACTACAACTCCTCGCTGCAGATCCCCGGCGGCCTGGAGATGACCACCAGCAAGGACGTGCTCGAAGCGCTGTCGCACGGCGCCGGCCCGAAGAAGATCCTCGTGACCCTGGGCTACAGCGGCTGGAGTGCCGGCCAGCTCGAGGAAGAGATCGGCCGCAACGGCTGGATCACCGTCAGCGCCGAGCCCGGCATCATCTTCGACACGCCGGTCGAGCAGCGCTACGACAAGGCACTGTCGCTGCTGGGCATCGACCCGCGCATGCTCAGCCAAGAGGCGGGGCACGCATGAGCCTCGCGGCTCCGGTGCCCGCCTCCCCTCGTTCCTTCCTGGCATTCGATTTCGGCACCAAGCGTGTCGGGGTCGCCAGCGGCAACACGCTCACGCGCACGGCCACCCCTCTGACGACCATCGCGGCCGAAGGCGACGCCCGCTTCCCTGCGATCGAGCGACTCATCAAGGAGTGGCAGCCCGAGGCGCTGGTGGTGGGCGTGCCCTGCCACCCCGACGGCACGCCGCACGACAATACCGCCCGCGCCCAGCGCTTCGCCCGCCAGTTGCACGGCCGCTTCCGGCTGCCGGTGCACGAGGTGGACGAGCGTTACAGCACCACGGAAGCCCAGGCCTACGGCGCAAGCGATGTCGACGCGGCCTCTGCGGCGATCATCCTGGAGCAGTTCCTGAAAGACTTGCCATGAGTACCTTGCACCTCGACGCGGAAGCGCTCTACGCCGACCTGCTGGCCGGCGTGCGCCACCTGCTGCAGCCCGACGCCGTGCTGGTGGGCATCTGGTCCGGCGGCGCCTGGCTGGCCGAGCGGCTGCAGCGTGACCTGAAGCTCCCGGGCGAGCATGGCGTGATCTCGAGCGCCCTGCACCGCGACGACTTCTCCTCGCGCGGCCTGTCCACCGCCGATCCGACGAAGCTGCCGTTCGAGATCGAAGGCAAGCCCATCGTGCTGGTCGACGACGTGCTGTACACCGGCCGCACCACGCGCGCCGTGATCAACGAGCTCTTCGACTTCGGCCGCCCCTCCAGCGTGACGCTCGCGGTGCTGGTCGACCGCGGCGGGCGCGAGCTGCCGATCCAGCCGGCGTACTCGGCCGCGCGCGTCACCCTGCCCAAGACCTCGCGCCTGCGCCTGGCGCGCGGCGACGACGGGCGCTTCAGTTTCGACATCCAGGCATCCACCACCGAAAAGGGAGCGGGTTCGTGACACGAAACCCCCAACTCAACAAGCACGGAGAGCTGATCCACCTGCTCTCCATCGAAGGCCTGCCGCGGGCGGTGATCCACCACATCCTCGACACCGCCGGCACCTTCCTGAGCGTGAACGACCGCGAAGTGAAGAAGGTGCCGTTGCTGCGCGGCAAGAGCGTCTTCAACCTGTTCTTCGAGAACAGCACGCGCACGCGCACGACCTTCGAGATCGCGGCCAAGCGGCTGTCGGCCGATGTCATCAACCTCGACATCGCGAAATCGAGCGCGTCCAAGGGCGAGAGCCTGCTCGACACCATCGCCAACCTCTCGGCCATGCACGCCGACATGTTCGTCGTGCGCCACAGCGAGAGCGGCGCGCCTTATCTCATCGCCCAGCACTGCGCGCCGCACGTGCACGTGGTGAATGCGGGCGACGGCCGTCATGCGCACCCGACGCAGGGCCTGCTCGACATGTACACCATCCGTCACTTCAAGCAGGACTTCACCCGCCTGAGCGTGGCGGTCGTCGGCGACATCGTGCACTCGCGCGTGGCCCGTTCCGACATCAACGCGCTCGCCACGCTGGGCGTGCCCGACATCCGCGCGGTGGGCCCGAAGACGCTCGTGCCCGGCGACCTGAAGGAGATGGGCGTGCGGGTGTGCCACGACATGGTCGAGGGCATCAAGGGCGCCGACGTGATCATCATGCTGCGCCTGCAGAACGAGCGCATGAGCGGCGCCATGCTGCCGAGCGCCGGCGAGTTCTTCAAGAACTACGGCCTCACGCAGGAGAAGCTGGCCCACGCCAAGCCCGACGCGATCGTGATGCACCCCGGGCCGATCAACCGCGGCGTGGAGATCGACTCGTCGGTGGCCGACGGCAAGCAGAGCGTGATCCTGCCGCAGGTCACCTTCGGCATCGCGGTGCGCATGGCGGTCATGTCGACCATCGCCGGCAACAACGCCTAGAGGACCGGGACGCAACAGATGAAGATCCTCATCAAGAACGGACGGCTGGTCGACCCGGCCAGCGGCCGCGACGAAACGGCCGACGTCGCCATCGCCGCCGGCCGCATCGTGACCCTCGGCAAGGTGAGCCCCGATTTCAAGCCGGCGCGCACGATCGACGCGCAAGGCCTGGTCGTCGCGCCCGGCCTCGTCGACCTCGCCGCGCGCCTGCGCGAGCCGGGCCACGAGCACGAGGGCATGCTCGAATCGGAGATGGCCGCCGCGGTGGCCGGCGGCGTGACCAGCCTCGTCTGCCCGCCCGACACCGACCCCGCGCTCGACGAGCCCGGCCTGGTCGAGATGCTCAAGTTCCGCGCGCGCAACCTCAACCTCGCGCATCTCTACCCGCTGGGCGCGCTCACGCGTGGCCTGGCCGGCGAGGCGCTGACCGAGATGGCCGAGCTGACCGAGGCCGGCTGCATCGGCTTCTCGCAGGCGGATGTGGCGCTGGCCGACACCATGGTGCTGCAGCGTGCGCTGCAATACGCGTCGACCTTCGGCTATTGCGTGTGGCTGCGCCCGCAGGATGCGCACCTCGGCAAGGGCGTGGCCGCGAGCGGGCCTCTGGCCACGAGGCTCGGGCTCTCGGGCGTGCCGGTGATCGCCGAGACGATCGCGCTGCACACCATCTTCGAGCTGATGCGCGTGACCGGCGCGCGTGTGCACCTGTGCCGCCTGAGCAGTGCGGCCGGCATCGCGCTCGTGCGCCAGGCCAAGGCCGAAGGCCTGCCGGTCACCTGCGACGTCAGCGTGAACCACCTGCACCTGACCGACGTCGACATCGGCTACTTCAACGCCGACATGCGCCTCACCCCGCCGCTGCGCCAGCAGCGCGACCGTGATGCGATCCGTGCCGGCCTGGCCGATGGCACGATCGATGCGCTCGTCAGCGACCACACGCCGGTCGACGAAGACGCGAAGAACCTGCCCTTCGCCGAGGCCGAACCGGGCGCCACCGGTCTGGAGCTGCTGCTGAGCCTGGCGCTCAAGTGGGGCGACGAGCAGAAGCTCGGCCTGTCGAAGTCGCTCGCCAAGGTGACCTGCGAGCCGGTGCGGGTGCTGGGCGAGGCGCTGGGCTCGCTCGCGTCGAGCGCGGGCCGGCTGGTCGAGGGCGGGGTGGCCGACGTGTGCGTCTTCGACCCGGCCACCTACTGGAACGTGCAGCCGCAGGCGCTCAAGAGCCAGGGCAAGCATTCGCCCTTCGCTGGCTACGAGGTGCCGGGCAGCGTGAAGTACACGCTGGTGGCCGGCAGCGTGGCCCACGAAGCTGCCTGAGGGAGGCGGGGCCACGGTGCGCACGCTCGTCGCTTTGTGGCGCCTGGCCTGCGTCGGGCGTCTCCTGCTCGCGGGGGTGCTGCGTTGCGCCTTCATCTTCCCCTTCGTCTCGCCGGCGCAGCGGTTGTGGCAGACCGGGCGCTGGTGCGGCCAGGTCGCCCGGGCGCTGGGCATGCAGATCGAATCGAGCGGCCGCTCGCACGACGGCCCCGCGCTCATCGTCGCCAACCACATCTCGTGGCTCGACATCCTGGCCATCAACGCGGTGCACCCGGCCCGCTTCGTCTCCAAGGCCGACGTGAAGCGCTGGCCGGTGCTGGGCTGGCTGATCGGCTGCGGCGGCACGCTCTTCATCGAGCGGGAACGCAAGCGCGATGCGCTGCGTGTGGTGCACCAGATCGCCGCCTCGCTCAAGCAGGGCGACACCATCGCCATGTTCCCGGAGGGCACCACGGGCGATGGCTCGACGCTGCTGCCCTTCCACGCCAACCTGCTGCAGGCCGCGATCTCGACCGACGCGATGATTCAGCCGATCGCGCTGCGCTACGTCGACGCCGACAGCGTGCCCAGCCAGGCCGTGGTCTGGGTGGGCGACGCGACCCTGGCGCAATCGCTGCGCAAGGTGGTCTATGCGCGTGGCCTGAAGGTGCTCGTCACGCAGCTCGCGACTTTGCCCTCGGCCGGGCAGGACCGGCGTGAACTGGCGACCCGCGTGCGCCGCGAGATCGGACTGGCGCTCGGGGTCGATGCGTCGACGCTCGACGAGCCGGCCCACTGAAGGCCAAGCTCAGAGGCAGTTCACCGGCAGGTGGCGGCGTTCGATGTCGGTGCGGTTGGTGCCGGCCAGCGTCATGTTCTGAGGCGCAGCCGAATAGGCGCACACCCAGGCCACCGGCACGACCGGTGCGTCCGTCACCACCCCGGGCCGCAGGCTCAAGGTCTTGCCCTGCAACGCGCCATTGGCACGGTTGCCGAAGAGGATGTGGATGGCACCCTCTTCGACGGTGACCGACTTCACCACGTTGTTGACGATCTTGTCGGGCGCCGGCAGGCCGGCGGCGGCGTTGTCGTCGGGCAGCGTCTTGGTGGTCGACCAGACCGCGCCCACGTGGTCCTTGGCCAGCTTGGCGAGGGCCACGCCTTCCACGATGTTCTCGCGGACGTACTTGCCGTGCAGGCTGGGCACGGCCATCAGCGCGAGGATGGCGATGATGGCCACCACGACCATGAGCTCGATCAGCGAGAAGCCGGCGCGTCGGACAGGGAAGTGCATGGCCGGGCAGTGTGTCACAGTCGGCGCGATGGCTCCGATGCAGATCTTCGACGCCGCCGCCACGCGGGCCGCCCTGGGTTTCGAGGCCCTGGTGCCGGCGCTTCGGCAGATGTTCGAGCGCGGCTGCGAGATGCCGCCGCGGCATGTGCACACGATCCCGGGCCCTGCCGCCGACATGACGGTCCTCATCATGCCGGCCTGGCAGGCGGGCCGCTACTTCGGGCTCAAGACGATCAACATCGCACCCGCGAACGCCGCCCGCGGGCTGCCCGGCCTGCATGCCACCTACCTGCTGCACGACGCCGCCACCGGCGTGCCGCTCGCCTTCATCGACGGCAGCGAACTGACCGCCTGCCGCACGGCGGCCACCTCGGCCCTGGGGGCCTCGTTCATGGCGCGGCCGGACGCGCGGCGCCTGCTCGTGGTGGGCGCCGGGCGGGTGGCGCAGCACCTGCCGGCGGCGTACCGGAGCGTGCTGCCGATCGACGAGGTGCAGGTGTGGGCCCGGCGGCCGGAGGCGGCCGAGACGATGGCGGCGCGGTGGCGCTCGCAAGGTCTGCCGGCACAAGCCGCGCCGGACTTGCCGGCAGCCGTCGGCTGGGCCGACGTGGTGAGCTGCGCGACGCTCTCGACGCAGCCGCTGGTGCAGGGCGCCTGGCTTCGGGCCGGCAGCCACCTCGACCTCATCGGCAGCTTCACGCCCGCCATGCGCGAGGCCGACGACGACTGCTTTCGCGGGGCGCGCGTGGCGGTCGACGATGCCGAGGCCTGGCGCAAGAGCGGCGAGCTGCTCGGCCCGGTGTCGCGCGCGGTGCTGGCGCCGCAGGGGCCGACGCTCACCACGCTGTGCCGCGGCGAGGATGCCGGGCGCACGAGCGTGCAGGAACGCACGGTGTTCAAGTCGGTCGGCTGCGCGCTCGAAGACCTGGCTGCCGCGGTGCTCGTCTACGAGGCCGGCGGTTCCCGCAGGTGACAGCGACGCGCCCATGGGAGCGCTATCGTCCGCGTCACTGAATCGTTTCACGCCTTGAGCTCACGCCCCATCACCCCCCGCGACCGCTGGCGCTGGGTGCGCTTCCAGATTCGGCGCCGCTTCGCGCGGCCGCGCGGCGTGTGGGCGCTGGCCGGGCCGGTGCTGCTGCAGGAGTTCGCCCTCGTGCTGACCGGCACGGTGGTGATGGCGATGGCGAGCCATCTCGGGCCGGCCTCGGTCGCGGCCATCGGCATGATGGACGCGCTCAACTTCCTCCTGATCGCGATCTACGGGGGCCTCGCCATCGGGGCGACGGTCACGGTCGCGCATTGCGTGGGCGCGGGCCGTCGCGACGACCTGCGCGCGGTGGCGTTCAGCGCGCTGGCCTTGGCGGCGTGTGCCGGCGTGCTGGTGGCGCTGCTGCTGTGGAACACCCGCGGCCTGTGGATCGCGATGGTGCTGCCCGGCGCCGAAGCGGCGGTGAAGCTGCAGGCCGACCGCTACTTCCGCTGGGTGATCGTGGCCGGCATGGCCACGTCCATCGTGCTCGTGAGCTGCGGCGTGCTGCGCGGCATGGCGCGCACCGACACCGCGATGCGTGTGCAGGTGGTCATGGCCGCCTCGCAGATCTTGATGGCGGGCCTCTTCATGCGCGGCGAGAACGGCAGCGTCAACGGTGCCGGCGCGGCCTTGCTGCTCGCGCGCTGCGGCGGGGTCGTGCTGGTGCTGCTGGCACTGTGGCCCACGCTCCGGCAGGGCACGGAGCATGCTGGGGGCTGGCCGGTGCGCAAGGGCTTCGTCCGCTCCATCCTGAAGGTAGGCTGGCCTGCCGCGCTGGAGTCCTCGTTCTTCCACCTCGGCAAGCTCGTTACCCAGACCATCGTGGTGGGCCTGGGTACGACGGCGATGGCGGCGAACTTCATCGCGTTCTACGTCAGCAACTTCGTCAACACGCCCGGCACCGCGCTCGGCGTGGCCGCCACCACGCTCGTGGGCATGCGCCTGGGCGCGGGGCGGGTGAAGGCGGCGCAACTCGTGCTGCGCCGCGTGATCCGCAGCGCCAACTGGTCGCTGTCGACGCTTGCGGCGATCGTGCTGCCGTTCTCGTGGTGGCTGGCGGGACTCTTCGGCAACAACAACGAGGTGACGGCGCAGGCGGCGTGGCTGATCGCGCTGAGCTGCGTGTTCATGCCGGCCTGGGCCGGCTCGTGGGTGCTGCCGGCTGGGCTGCGCGGCGCGGGCGACACACGCTATGGCCTGGTGGTGGGCAGCTCGACGATGTGGGGGCTGCGCATCGGCGCCGGCTACCTGCTCGGCATCGTCTTCGGGCTGGGTGTGATCGGCGTGTGGCTCGGCATGTTTGCCGACTGGATCGTGCGCAACATCCTCTTTCGCAAGCGCATGCGCGGCACCGCGTGGACCCGCCACCGCCTGCTCAGCTGAGCATTTGTGGGCGGCCGCAGCGTCGGCGCGCCGTGCCCGCTGAAGAAATAAGCAGAAAAGCGCTTCTTTTTGGCTGTTGCCCGCGTGACCGCAGGCCTACATTTGGCTCATAGCGGAGGTACGTCATGGCACTGGTCAAGATGGATCGGCACCTGGTGCAGTTCGGCATGCCCTCTCTCGTGGAAGTGCGCGACGCCGAGGGCCACCTGTTGCTGGCGCGCGGCGCCATCATCGAGAACGACGAGCAACTCGCGGCGCTGATGGCGCACGGCGCGATGGTCGAAGGCGAAGACGCCAAGGCCGCGCTGGCGGCGCTCAACGGCGGCCGTCCCGAGCCCGTCGAAACCAGGCCGACCAGCGTCTTCGGCCTGTGGGACCAGCTGCGCTGGCGCCTGGAGCGCATCGTCAAGGGCATCGCCGACGAGCCGCAGCACTTCGCCGCGCGCATCGACGAACTGGCCCAGCACCTCGTCCTGCTGACCGAGAAGGACGCCGACGTCGGCATCTTCCTGGCCGTGCGGCAGGATGCCCGCAAGCTCTCGATCTACGGCCTGAGCCATGCCATCTACACCGGGATGATGTGCTTCCTGATGGCGCAGCGCATGGGCTGGCCGCGCGAGCGTTGCCTGACGCTCGTGAAGGCGGCCTTGACGATGAACATGTCGGTCTTCGAGCTGCAGGGGCGGCTGGCCGCGCAGGGCGTGCCGATGCTCGCGGAGCAGCGCGTGGTGCTGCATGAACACCCGCTGGAAAGCGCCCGCATGCTGCGCGAGCTGGGCATCACCGACGAGGAGTGGCTCGCTGCGGTGGAGCAGCACCACGAATGGACCGACGGCAAGGGCTACCCGCGCGGGCTCACCGAGATCAGCGAGATGGCGCGGGCCTTGAAGTACGCCGACATCTTCATGGCCAAGATCAGCCCGAAGGCCATCCGCAAGCCCCTGCATGCGCAGGAGGCCGCGCGCGACCTCTTCAAGACCGACGGCGGCGGCGCGATGGCCATGGCCATCATCAAGGAATTCGGCATCTACCCGCCGGGCGAGCTGGTGAAGCTCAAGACCGGCGAGCTGGCGGTGGTGATCCGCCGCACGGGCAGCGCCAGCACGCCGATCGCGGCCAGCATCACCGACAGGACCGGCGTGCCGGTGCTCAACATCGTGCGGCGAGACACCAGCCGCGCGGAGCATGCGATCACCGGCTTCGTGGCCGACAAGTCGCTGCTCGACCGCGTGCCGCCGGAGCGGCTGTACGGCCTGCCGGCCTGATGGCGATCAGGCCGTCTTCTCTTCGAGGTAGTAGTAGGGCTTGATCGGCTTGAGCTCGGCATCGAGCTCGTAGACCAGCGGAATGCCGTTGGGGATGTTGACGCCCACGATCTCGTCGTCGCCGATGCCGCTCAGGTACTTCACCAGCGCCCGGATGCTGTTGCCGTGGGCGGCGATCACCACGCGCTGGCCCGACTTGATGGCCGGGGCGATGCTGTCGTTCCAGGCCGGCAGCACGCGCGCCACGGTGTCCTTCAGGCATTCGGTGAGCGGGATGTCTTCCGGCTTGAGCTTGGCGTAGCGGATGTCGTTGCGCTGGCTCAGCGGGGCGTCGGCGGCCAGCGGCGGCGGCGGCGTGTCGTAGCTCCGGCGCCAGATCAGCACCTGCTCGTCGCCGTATTGCTTGGCGGTCTCGGCCTTGTTGAGGCCTTGCAGGCCGCCGTAGTGACGCTCGTTGAGGCGCCACTGGTGCACCACCGGCAGCCAGGTGCGGTCCATCTGGTCGAGCGTGTGCCAGAGCGTCCAGATGGCGCGCTTGAGCACCGAGGTGTAGGCCACGTCGAAGTCGTAGCCGTGCGCCTTCAGCAGCCGGCCGGCCTGCTGGGCCTGCGCGACGCCGGTCGGGGTGAGGTCCACGTCGACCCATCCGGTGAAGCGGTTTTCCAGGTTCCAGGTCGATTCGCCGTGGCGGATGAGCACGAGTTTGTACATGGCGCGGGCAATGGGATGAAGGGTGGGGCCGGTCGGCAAGGGGGCGAATTCTATAATTCGCGTTTGCCTTCAAGCCGTGGCCGCGAGTCCACGAGACACACGTGAACTTCTTCACCAACCCCGAAAACCTGCTGCTGATCTCGATGGCAATCCTCTCCGGCGGCCTGCTGCTGTGGCCGCGTCTGCGCGCCGGCAGCGCAAGCGGCGCCGTCACCGCCGCGGAAGCGGTGCAGCTCATCAACCGCGAACGTGCCGTGCTGGTCGACGTGAGCGAGCCCGCCGAATACGCGGCAGGCCATCCCGGTGGCGCGAAGAACATCCCTTTCGGCAGCCTGGAATCCAGCAGCGACCTGCCGAAGAACAAGGCCTTGCCCGTGGTGGTGGTGTGTCCGACCGGCGCACGCGCGTCGCGCGCCGCAGGTATCTTGCGCAAGCTGGGTTTCGAGAAGGCCCGGCCTCTGGCAGGGGGCCTGCGCGCGTGGCGCGAGGCCAACCTGCCGGTCGAGAAATCCGCCTGACCACAGGAGTGTTGTCCATGCAGCCCGTCAAGATGTACACGACGATGGTGTGCCCCTTCTGCATCCGCGCCAAATCGCTGCTGCAGCAGCGCGGCGTGAGCGAGATCGACGAAGTGCGCGTCGACCTCGACCCCTCACAGCGGCAGACCATGATGGAGATCACCGGCCGCCGCACCGTGCCGCAGATCTTCATCGGCGACACCCACGTCGGCGGCTGCGATGACCTCATCGCGCTCGACCAGCGCGGCGGGCTCATGCCGCTGCTGCAAGGCCGCTGAAGACCGTCACCGTCACTGGCACATAATCGCCGGCCCCCGCCTCCGAGGCGGCGGGCCCTCTCATTTCTTCCACCAGCGAGACCCCCATGGCCGACGACAACAACGCTCCCGTGTTCCAGATCCAGCGCGTGTACCTGAAGGACTTGTCGCTCGAGCAGCCGAACTCGCCGCAGATCCTGCTGGAGCAGGCCCAGCCGCAGGTCGACATCAACCTCAACCTCGCGGCCCAGCCCGTCGCCGACGGCGTGTACGAGGTGTCGGTCACCGCCACCGTCACCACGACCGTGAGCGACAAGACGCTCTTCCTCGTCGAAGCGAAGCAGGCCGGCATCTTCGAGATCCGCAACATCCCCGACGAGCAGCTTCAGCCCATCATCGGCATCGCCTGCCCGCAGATCGTCTACCCCTACCTGCGGGCGATCGTCTCCGACGTCTGCACGCGCGCCGGCTTCCCGCCGGTGGTGCTGGCCGAGGTGAACTTCCAGGCCATGTACGAAGCCCAGCAGCAGCAACAGGCGGCGGGCGCCAACCTCAACTGACGGTCGTCTCCCGGCGATGAACCTGACCGTGCTCGGCGCTGGGGCGTGGGGCACGGCCATGGCCGCAAGCACCGCGCCGCGGCACCCCACGCAGCTCTGGGTGCGAGACCCGGCGCAGTGCCGGCAGATGCAGGCGTTGCGCGAGAACCTGCGCTACCTCCCGGGCGTGCCGCTGCCGCCGGCGCTCGAGCTGACGGCTGATTTCGATGCGGCCCTTGCGCATGCGCGCGGGGGCTTGATCGTCGTGGCCACGCCGATGGCCGGCCTGCGCGAGATGCTGCAGCGGCTGCCGGCAGATGCCCCCGGCGTGCTGTGGCTGTGCAAGGGCTTCGAAGGTGGCACCGGGCTCTTGGGCCACGAGATCGCCCGCGAGGTGCGGCCAGGCGCGACGCAAGTAGGCATCCTGTCCGGCCCGAGCTTCGCGCTCGAGGTGGCGCGCGGGCAACCCGCTGCGCTGGTCGTGGCGAGCCAGGACGACGCGCTGTGCCGGCAGGCCGTCGAAGCGTTCCACTCCGATGCCATGCGCATCTACGCCTCGAACGATCCAGTGGGGGTGGAGGTGGGCGGCGCGGTCAAGAACGTGATGGCGATCGCCACCGGCATTGCCGACGGCCTGCAGCTCGGCCTCAACGCCCGTGCCGCGCTGATCACGCGCGGCCTCGCGGAGATGACCCGCCTCGGCCTCGCGCTCGGCGCGCGCGTCGAGACCTTCATGGGCCTGAGCGGGCTTGGCGATCTGGTGCTGACCGCCACGGGTGACCTGTCGCGCAACCGCAAGGTGGGGCTGCTGCTGGCCCAGGGCCTGCCGCTGCAGCGCATCCTGCAGGAGCTCGGCCACGTGGCCGAAGGCGTGGCGTGCGCGGCGACCGTGCTTCAGCGTGCGCAGGCCGGGGGCATCGACATGCCGATCACCGAGGCGGTCGTGCGCGTGCTCGACGGGCGACTACGTCCGCAGCAGGCGATCCAGGAATTGATGTCGCGCGACGCGCGACGCGAAGGCGCCTGAGGGCCGATCAGGCGCCGCCCTGGT
>DASWSY010000750.1:0-9672 GCA_036402415.1 Rhizobacter sp.
CCAGAGAGTTCCCCATGACCACCACGCTCCAGCAGCTCCTCGCGCCCGCGCGCGACGCCGACACCGCCCTCTCCGCCCCCGGCCGCGCCCCGCTGCGCCACGGCGCCTTGCGCGCGCTCGTCACCGACACGCTCGTCACCCTCAACGCGCTGGGCGTCGGCCGCAACGACCGCGTGGCCATCGTGCTGCCCAATGGCCCCGAGATGGCCGCCTGCTTCATCGCCTGCGCCTCGGGCACGACGAGCGCACCGCTCAACCCGGCCTACCGTGCCGAGGAGTTCGAGTTCTACCTGTCCGACCTCGGCGCCAGGCTGCTGATCGTGGAAGAAGGCAGCACCTCGCCGGCGATCGAGGTGGCCCGAAAGCTGGGCGTGCGCGTGGTCGACCTCGTGGTGCCGCCCAACGCCGCGGCCGGCGACTTCATCCTGCGCCCGCGCGAGCCCTACGAGGGTGTCGCGGCGGCGCACGGCGGCGAGGCGCAGGCCGAGGACATCGGCATGGTGCTGCACACCTCGGGCACTACCTCGCGGCCGAAGATCGTGCCGCTGTCGATCGCCAACCTCTGCGCCTCGGCCACGCACATCCGCCAGACCCTGCAGTTCACGCCGGCCGACGTGGGGCTCAACGTGATGCCGCTCTTCCACATCCACGGGCTCATCGCCGGCGTGCTGGCGCCGCTGTCGGCAGGCTCGCAGGTCTTCTGCACGCCGGGCTTCAACGCGCTGAAGTTCTTCGCGTGGATGGACGAAGCCAAACCCACCTGGTACACCGCCGTGCCGACCATGCACCAGGCCGTCCTGGGCCGCGCCAAGGCCAACGCCGAGGTGATCGCACGCCACCCGCTGCGCTTCCTGCGCTCGAGTTCGTCGTCGATGCCGCCGCAGGTGATCGCCGAGCTGGAAGCGGTCTTCAAGGCCCCGCTGATCGAGGCCTACGGGATGACAGAGGCCACGCACCAGATGGCCTCGAACCCGCTGCCGCCCGCAGTGCGCAAGCCCGGCACGGTGGGCCTGCCCGCCGGCCCCGAGGTAGAGATCATGGGCGAGGACGGCACGCTGCTGGGCGCCGGCCAGGTGGGCGAGATCGTCATCAAGGGCCCCAACGTCACGCGCGGCTACGAGAACAACCCCAAGGCCAACGCAGAGGGCTACCTCAATGGCTGGTTCCGCACCGGCGACCAGGGCACGAAAGACGCCGACGGCTACATCACCATCACCGGCCGGCTGAAGGAGATCATCAACCGCGGAGGCGAGAAGGTGAGCCCGCGCGAGGTCGACGAGATCCTGATGGACCACCCCGCCGTCAACCAGGTGGTGTGCTTCGGCATGCCGCACGCGAAGCTCGGCGAAGAGGTCGCCGCGGTGGTGGTGCTGAAGGACGGCCACGCCGCCACCGAGCGTGAACTGCAGGATTTCGTCCGCAGCCGCGCCGCCGAGTTCAAGGTGCCGAAGAAGATCCTCTTCATGGACGAGATTCCCAAGGGCGCGACGGGCAAGCTGCAGCGCATCGGCCTGGCGCAGAAGCTGGGGCTCTGACATGAAATTCGCAGTCGTTGGCGCCGGCGCGATCGGCGGCTACCTGGGCGCGAAGCTCGCCCTGGCGGGCGAAGAGGTCACCTTCATCGCCCGCAACCGCAACCTCGAGGCCATCCGCACGCATGGCTTCCGCCTCATCCTCGAGGACGGCAGCGAGCAGCACGCACCGAACGTGTGCGCAGTGCAGGCCATGGCCGAGGCCGGCCCGCAGGACGCCGTGCTGCTCACCGTGAAGGCGCACCAGGTGCGCGACCTGCTGCCCGGGCTGCGTGATCTTTTCGGCCCCGACACGGTGGTCGTGACCCTGATCAACGGCCTGCCCTGGTGGTACTTCCACAAGCTCGCCGGGCCCTACGAAGGCCGGCAGCTCGACAGCGTCGACCCGGGCGGCACCATCGCCCGGCACATCGAGCCCGAACGCGTGATCGGCGGCGTGGTCTACCCGGCGGCAGAGCTCGTGGCGCCGGGCGTGGTGAAGGTGATCGAAGGCAACCGCTTCACCCTGGGCGAGCCCGACGGCAGCCGCAGTCCGCGCGTGGAGGCCCTCTCGCAGGCGCTGATGAAGGCCGGCTTCAAGGCACCGGTCAGCAAGGACATCCGCGGCGAGATCTGGGTGAAGCTCTGGGGCAACCTGAGCTTCAACCCGATCAGCGCCCTCACCCATGCCACGCTGGAAGACATCGCACGCGACCCCGGCGCCCGCACGCTGGCCGCGAACATGATGCGCGAGGCGCAGGCCGTGGCCGAGGCGCTGGGCATCGAGTTCCGCATCACGCTCGACAAGCGCATCGCCGGCGCCGAGGCGGTGGGCGCGCACAAGACCTCGATGCTGCAGGACGTGGAGGCCGGCCGGGCGCTGGAACTGGAGGCACTGGTCGGCAGCGTGCGCGAACTGGGCCGCATCACCGGCCTGCCCACGCCCACGATCGACGCGGTCTACGCCCTCGTGAGCCTGCTCGGCAAGACGCTGGCCGGGGCGAACGCCCGGCTGCCGCTTCAGCCTGCGGACCAATTTCACTAAAAGCCCGACTGGACGCGCGTACACCGCCCCCCTGTACGTAGTTGCACTAGCGAACACCCCCTTGTGCTGTCTACCATCCGGCCCACTCTTACCGGAGGTCCAGGATGAAGACCAAGAATCAGCGGCTGGGAACATGGCTGGCCGCGCTGGCGTTGGGGATCACGATGCCGGCTTGGGCACAGCTCAGGATCGGCCAGACGGCCGGCTTCAGCGGCGCGGTGGCTGCCTCGGTCAAGGAAGCCACCGACGGCGCCAAGCTGTATTTCGACGCGGTCAACGCGCGCGGCGGCATCAATGGCCAGCCGATCGAGCTGGTGTCGCTCGACGACAAGTTCGACCCCAAGCTCGCCGCGGCCAACGCCAAGGAGCTGATCGACAAAGGCATGCTGTGCCTCTTCCTGAACCGCGGCACGCCCCACACGCAGGCCATCATGCCGCTGCTCACCGAGCACAAGATCCCGCTGATCGGCCCCTCGACCGGCGCGATGGTGCTGCACCAGCCGGTGCACCCCTGGCTCTTCAACGTGCGCGCCACCTACCAGCGTGAGGCCGAGCGCGCGATCTCGCACCTGAGCCTGATCGGCGTCGACCGCATCGCCATCATCCACGTGGACGACAGCTTCGGCGCCGATGCGGTGCAAGGCGCGCTCAAGGGCCTGAAGGCGGTCAACAAGGAACCGCTGATCCTCGAGAAGTACGACCGCGCCAAGCCCGACTACAGCGGCATCGCGCCGCGCGTGGCCGCCAAGGAGCCGCAGGCGGTGATGTTCATCGGCTCGGGCACCGCCATCATCGATGGCATGAGGGCGGTGCGCGCCGCGGGCTCGAAGGCCCAGCTCGTCACGCTGTCGAACAACGCCTCGGCAGGTTTCGTGAAAGACCTGGGCTCCATCGCGCACGGCGTGGTGGTGAGCCAGGTCTTCCCCTATGAACGCTCGATCGCATCGCCGGTGGTGAAAGAGGCGATGGAAATGGCCAAGGCCAAGAACATCGAGCTCTCGCCCATCATGCTGGAGGGCTACGTCTCGGCGAAGGTCGTGGTCGAGGGCCTGCGCCGTGCCGGCCCCAACCCCACGCGCGACAAGCTGCGCCGCGCCCTGGAAACCTTCAACCGCTACGACCTCGGCGGGCTGGAGGTGACCTACACCCCGGCCGACCACACCGGGCTCGACTACGCCGACCTGTCCATCATCGGGCCGGACGGCCGCTTCCGCCGCTGAGTCGCCTCGCCCGCCCCACGTCCCCCGTGACCGCCGGCTGACCCCGGCCCTGCTTCTGCCGCATGCGCCGCACCGGTCGCATGCGGTGTTCCCGCGCCCACCCGGCGCTTCTTGATCGACCCTTCCGATGAGCTCCACCCCTTCTCTCGCGCGCCGCGTCGCCCTGGCGCTTGGCACCCTCGTCTTCGCTGCGGCCGCGCAGGCCCAGATCGTCATCGGCCAGACGGCCGCCTTCACCGGGCCGGTGGCCGCCGGCGTGGAAGAAACCACCGCCGGTGCACGGCTCTACCTCGACGCCATCAACGCGGCCGGTGGCGTGCACGGCAAGACCGTCCAGCTCGTGTCGCTCGACGACAAGTTCGACCCCAAGCTCGCCGGCGAAAACGCCCGCAAGCTGATCGTCGAGCACCGCGCGGTGGCGCTCTTCCTGAGCCGCGGCACGCCGCACACGCAGGCCATGCTGCCCGCACTCACCGAGTTCAAGGTTCCCCTGGTCGGCCCGTCGACCGGTGCGATGGCGCTGCACAAGCCGGTGCACCCCTATGTGTTCAACGTGCGCGCCACCTACCAGCGCGAAGCCGAACGTGCGGTCAAGCACCTGAGCCTCATCGGCATGGACCGCATCGCGGTGTGGCACGTCGACGATGCCTTCGGCGCCGATGCCGCAGCCGGCGCGGCCAAGGGCTTCGAGGACGTGAAGAAGCAGCCGCTGGCGGTGGAGAAGTTCGACCGCAACAAGCCCGACTTCAGCGCCATCGCGCCGCGGCTGGCCGCCGCCGAAGGGCAGGCGGTGCTCATCATCGGCACGGCAGCTGCGCTGGTGGAGGGCACGAAGGCGATCCGCGCCGCCGGTTCGCGCGCGCAGGTGGTCACGCTCTCGAACAACGCCTCGGGCGGCTTCATCAAGCAGATGGGGCCGCTCGCGGCCGGCACGATCGTGACGCAGGTCTTTCCCTACGAACGCTCGCTCGCCGCGCCCATCGTCAAGGAAGCGGTGGACCACGCGCAGGCCAAGGGCCTCGACGGGGTGTCGCCGGCCATGATGGAAGGGTATGCCGCCGCCAAGGTGCTGGTGCTCGGCCTGCGCCGCGCCGGCCCCAACCTCACGCCGGCGAAGCTCGTGGAGGCGCTCAACGGCCTCAACAAGGTCGACCTCGGCGGCATGGACCTGCACTACAGCCGCGACGACCACACCGGTCTGGTCTTCACCGACCTGTCCATCATCGGACAGGACGGGAAGTTCAGACGCTAGCCGTCAGGAAGCGTTCGACCAGGGCGAACTGCTCCGGCGTGTTGAGCGCCGGTGCATGCCCGCAGCCGGCGATGGTGGCGACCACCGCGCGCGGGCCGCGCTGGCGCATGCCCTCGGTCACCGCCACAGGCAGCAGGTCGGAGGTCTCGCCGCGCAGGCACAGCACCGGCAGGTCGAGGCTGTCCCAGGCGTCCCATTGGGTGTAGTCGTGCGGGTGGGTCGAGAACTGCATCGCCATCGCCGGGTCGTAGTGCGGCGTCACGCGGCCATCGGGCAGTCGCCGCACCGAGGTCTCGGTCAGACGGCGCCACTGCGCGTCGCTCAGCCAACCATAGGGCTCGTAGATGGTGCGGAAGTACTGCTCGAGCTCGGTGACGGTGTCGAAGGCCGAGGGTGAGCCGGCATAGGCGCGGATGCGCTCGGTGGCCGCCGGCGCGATCTCGGGGCCGATGTCGTTGAGCACCAGGCGCTGCAGCCGTCCGCGCAGCGTGGTGGCGGCAGCGCGCAGGCCGATCGCCCCGCCCATCGAGGTGCCCAGCCAGTGGAACCGGTCGAGCCCGAGCTGGTTGGCGAGCGAGGTGGCCTGGCGCACGTAGAAGTCGAGCGAGTACTCGGTCTCCGGCTTCGGGCTCCACTGGCTCAGGCCGCGGCCGAGCGTGTCGGGGCAGATCACGCGGTAGCGCTGCGACAGGTGCTCGGCGATGTCGTCCATGTCGCGCCCGGTGCGCGCCAGGCCGTGCCAGGCGAGCACCGTCTCGGCATGGCCCGCGCCCCACTCGGTGTAGTGCAGTTCGCGGCCTTCGCAGACAAGGTAGTGGGAGGTGAAGCTCATGGTCATCGGCCCCTGGATCGCAGCGCCCTCAGCCGCCCCACCACGCCGGTGGGGAAGTGGTAGACCGAGAGCACGAAGAGCAGCCCCAGCCAGAGCAGCCAGCGGTCGGGCGAAACGAGTTGCGAGATCACCGGCACGCCCTCGACGGCGCCGGCGCCGAGCCTCAGCAGGTCCTGCAGATAGTTCTGCGCGATGACGAAGAGCACGCTGCCCACCACCGCGCCATACACCGTTCCCATGCCGCCGATCACGACGATGAGCAGGATGTCGAGCATGATCTCGAAGCTGAGCGAGGTGTCGGGCCCGTTGTAGCGCAGCCAGATCGCGAGCAGGCAGCCGGCCAGCGTGGCGAAGAGGGCCGACAGCACGTTGCTCAGCGTGCGGTACACCACCACGCGGTAGCCGATGGCCTCGGCGCGGAAGTCGTTCTCGCGGATGGCCTGCAGCACGCGCCCGAAGGGCGAGTTGACGATGCGCAGCATGACGAGCACGAGCACCAGCGCCGCGAAGAAGAGCAGGTAATAGCTGAGGAAGCGGCCGTCGATGCTCGCGCCGAGCAGGGGCTCTTCCAGGTACTGCGTGCCGGGCTGCAGCGCTTCGGGCACCTTGAAGTTCAGGCCGTCTTCGCCGCCGGTGAAGTCGGACAGTTGCGACGCGAGGGACAGGAAGGCCGAGGCCACGGCCAGCGTGATCATCGCGAAGAAGATCGCCTTCACCCGCAGGCTGAAGAGCCCGATCACCAGCGACAGCAGGAGCGCCAGCACCAGTGCCGCGCCCACGCCCACCGCCAGCGAGCCCCAGCCCGGCCCGAGGCGGCTGCTGGCGATGGCGATGCCGTAGGCGCCGATGCCGAAGAACATGGTGTGCGCAAAGCTCACGATGCCGGTGTAGCCCAGCAGCAGGTCGAAGCTCGCCACGAGCACGATGAAGACGAGGATCTTCGCGCCGACGTTGAGCGCCTTGGTGCTCGGGAAGAGGAAGGGCGTGAGCGCGAGGCCCAGCACGATCAGGACCAGGATGGCCGCGAGCCAGCGGTTGCGCGGCAGGTCGTGGGAGAGGAGGCGGCTGATCATCGGTTCGCTACCGGATAGAGGCCCTGGGGACGCCAAAGCAGGATGGCCACCATCAGGCCGATGTTGGAAAACATCGCCGCCTTGGGCGCGAGGAAGCCCACGTAGTTGGCGAGCAGCCCCACGAGCAGCGCGCCGACGAAGCAGCCGAAGGTGGAGCCGAGCCCGCCGATGATGATGACGATGAAGATCAGCACGTTGACCTGTGCGCCGATCTGCGGGATCACGTTCTGCTGGTACAGGCCCCACAGCACGCCGCCCAGGCCCGCGAGCGCGGAGCCGGCCACGAACACACCGACGAAGAGGCGGCGGATGCGGTAGCCCAGGCTCTCGACCATCTCGCGGTCCTGCACGCCGGCGCGGATGAGCAGGCCGAGCTTGGTGCGGTTGAGCGTGAAGAGCATGGCGATCAGCACCCCCGCGCCGATCAGCACTGCGAGCAGGCGGTACTTCTCGACCACCGCGTCGCCGAAGATGAACGAGCCGCGCAGCGTGGTGGGCAGCGACAGCGGCACCTGCTGCGGGCCCCACACCACCTTGATCAGCTCCTCGCCGATGATCATGCCGCCCATGGTCACGAGGATCTGCTTGAGGTGCTGGCCGTACACGGGCCGCACCATCACCCGCTCGAAGCCCCAGCCGAGCGCGGCGGCCAGCGACATCGCCGCCAGCATCGCGCAGAAGACGACGCCGAGGTTGAGCAGCACGCTGTCGGCTTCCGACCAGCCGGTCATCGCGCCGAACACGCTCGTGGCCACGAAGGCGCCGAAGGCGATGAAGACACCGTGGCCGAAGTTCAGCACGTCCATCAGGCCGAAGACGAGCGTGAGGCCCGAGGCGATGATGAAGACGATCATGCCCATCGCCAGGCCGGCCACGGTGAGCGTGAGCCAGGACGAGGGCGAGCCGATGGCAGGCAGCGCCAGCAGCGCGAGCGCCGGCACGAGCGCCAGCGGCAACCAGTCGAACGAGGCCTTGGGGATGGCGTCGGCCGGTGCGGCCGCTGCCGCGGGAGTGGTCGTGGTGGTGGTCATTGGTGCGCTCCCAGCGAGAGGCCGAGCAGCCGCTGCTGGAGGTCTTCGTCATCGGCGAGCGTGCGCATCGGGCCGGTGTGCACGACACGGCCGTCGTCCATCACCGCGACCTGGTCGCCGAGGGCCTTGGCCACCGCGAAGTTCTGCTCGACGAGCAGCACGGTGGTATGCGTGCGCTTGAGCTCGCGCAGGGCTTCGATGAGGTTCTGCACGATGGCGGGGGCAAGGCCCTTGCTCGGCTCATCGATCAGCAGCAGGCGGCGCGGCTCGACCATCGCGCGGGCAATCGCCAGCATCTGCTTCTGCCCGCCCGAGAGCTTGCCGGCCGGGTAGAGCCAGAACTTCTTCACCGCGGGGAAGAGGCCGAAGAGCCATTCCAGGCGCTGCGTGTCCATCTGCTCCACGGTGCGCGCGCCGCGCGCGGCGAGCAGCAGGTTTTCCTTCACGCTCAGGTCGCTGAAGATGCCCATGTTCTCGGGCACGTAGGCGATGCCGAGCTGGGCGATCTCGGGAGTGGGCCGGCCCGCGATGCCCTGGCCGTCGAAGGTGACGCTGCCTTTCGAAGCGGCCCACAGGCCCATGATGGTCCGCAGCGTGGTCGTCTTGCCGGCGCCGTTGCGGCCGAGGAGCATCGTGACCTGGCCGGTGGGCACCTCGAAGTCCACGCCGTGGAGGATGTGGTACTGGCCGATGTGCGTGTGCACGCCCTGGAGTTTCAGCAAGGCGCTCATGCGGCCACTCCCAGGTAAGCCTGCTGCACCACCGGCGAGGCGATCACCGTGGCCGGCTCCCCGTCGGCCACGAGCTGGCCGTTGTGCAGGACGATGATGCGGTCGGCCAGCTCGCGCACCACGTCCATCTTGTGCTCCACGAGCAGGATGGTCGCGTCGCGCCGGGCCTTGAGCATGCGGATGAGGTCGAGGATCACCGGCACCTCGTCGACGCTCATGCCGGCGGTCGGTTCGTCGAACATGAAGACCTGCGGGTCGAGCGCCATCAGCATCGCCACTTCGAGCTTGCGCTGGTCGCCGTGCGGCAGGCTGCTGGCGATGGCCTCGGCCTTGTCGCCGAGCTGCACCTGCTGCACGAGTTCGCGCGCACGGGCCAGCGTGTCCTGCCGGTCGAGCCACACCGACCACAGGTTGAGCCCCTCGCGGCGGCGCGACTGCACGGCCAGGCGCACGTTCTCGACCACCGTGAGGTTGGGAAAGAGCTGCGTGAGCTGGAAGGCGCGGCCCAGGCCACGGTGCGTGCGCGCCGACGCGGGCTCGGTGGTGATGTCGACGCCACCCAGCAGCACCTCGCCTTCGGTCGCACGAAGCTGCCCCGAGATGAGGTTGAAGTAGGTGGTCTTGCCGGCGCCGTTGGGGCCGACGATGGCGGTGAGCGTGCCGGGCTTGAAGGCACAGCTCACGCGGTCGACCGCCACGTGTCCGCCGAAGCGGATGGTGAGGTTGCGGGTTTCGAGCATGGTGAGGCGAGGTGAGCCACCGTCATCCCCGCGCAGGCGGGGATCCACGATGTGAGCGGGCGTGGATTCCCGCGGGCGCGGGAATGACGGGCACTCCGATCAGCGCTGGTTGCGGATCGGCACGTTCATCTCTTCCGGCTTGATCTCGCGCACCAGCTCAGGCACGCCCCAGGTGAAGGCCGGGTCCACCTTGATCTTGAAGTGGTACATCGACTGCATGGCCTGGTGGTCTTCCTT